>JASJDW010000027.1 GCA_030064955.1 Crocosphaera sp. | reverse complement strand
AGCAGTGTCGCTATCAGTTCTGATGGAGGGACTATTGTTTCTGGGAGTTCTGACAACAAGGTCAAGGTATGGGATAGACAGGGTAAACTTCTCCATACCCTACAAGGTCATCAATATCCTGTCAGCAGTGTCGCTATCAGTTCTGATGGAGGGACTATTGTTTCTGGGAGTTCTGACAACAAGGTCAAGGTATGGGATAGACAGGGTAAACTTCTCCATACCCTACAAGGTCATCAATATCCTGTCAGCAGTTTCGCTATCAGTGAAGAAGGTCATCAAGATACTGTCCTGAGTGTCGCTATCAGTTCTGATGGAGGGACTATTGTTTCTGGGAGTTCTGACAAGACGGTCAAGGTATGGGATAGACAGGGTAATCTTCTCCATACCCTAGAAGATCATCAAAATACTGTCAGGAGTGTCGCTATCAGTTCTGATGGAGAGACTATTGTTTCTGGGAGTGATGACAAGACGGTCAAGGTATGGGATAGACAGGGTAATCTTCTCCATACCCTACAAGGTCATCAAAATACTGTCAGCAGTGTCGCTATCAGTGAAGAAGGTAATCAAGATACTGTCCTGAGTGTAGCTATCAGTTCAGACGGAGAGACCATTGTTTCTGGGAGTTCTGACAACAAGGTCAACGTCTGGGATAGACAGGGTAAACTTCTCCATACCCTACAAGATCATCAATATCCTGTCAGCAGTGTAGCTATCAGTTCTGATGGAGAGACCATTGTTTCTGGGAGTTGGGACAAGACGGTCAACGTATGGGATAGACAGGGTAAACTTCTCCATACCCTACAAGGTCATCAATATCCTGTCAGCAGTGTCGCTATCAGTTCTGATGGAGAGACCATTGTTTCTGGGAGTTGGGACAACACGGTCAACGTATGGGATAGACAGGGTAAACTTCTCCATACCCTACAAGGTCATCAAGATATTGTCTGGAGTGTTGCTATCAGTTCTGATGGAGGGACTATTGTTTCTGGGAGTTCTGACAACAAGGTCAACGTATGGGATAGACAGGGTAAACTTCTCCATACCCTACAAGGTCATCAATATCCTGTCAGCAGTGTCGCTATCAGTTCTGATGGAGAGACCATTGTTTCTGGGAGTTGGGACAACACCGTCAAAGTATGGCGTGGGGGTGATTGGTTACACTGGTTAGAAATAGGATGTGAAAGATTACAGTTTCATCCTGTGTTGCTGTCTGTTCCTTCCTCAAACATGGAAGCTGAGGCCAAAAGTGAAGCAGAAACCGCCGAAAAGGCAGCCGAAACTTGCTTAAACTATGGGGGTTGGAGTGATGAAGAAAAAGCAGAATTTTTAGTGAGACAAAGTTTCGCTATTGCTAAGGGGACAGGAAATATTAAAACAGCGAAACGGAAGCTAAAAGCAGCTAAAAAATTAGATAATAAAATCGATATACAATCCTTACAACAAGAGGTTAAGCAGTTAGCTGAATCTGGTAAAATAAAGGAAAATAATGAAGATAATCTTTGAAAAAAGGAATAAATAACGTGAGATTCGTTTTGAGTAAACACGCAGAAGAAGAAATTATGAAGCGAAAAATCCCCATTTCGATTCTTGAATTAATTTTGGAAAATCCAGAGGAAATCATAGAAGAAGACGAACTCAAAGTTTATCAAGGAACATTTACCAAAAATAATGATAAAATATATTTACTGAGGATTTATGTTAATGATTTAGTTGAACCTAAAAAAATTGTCACCGTTTATTTTACTAGCAAATTAAACAAATATAGGAGATTAAACAATGGAAGCTAAATATGATAGAGATGTTGATGTTTTAAGACTTAATTGGAGTAACGCAGAAATTGAAGAAAGTGATGCTATCAGTCCAGGGGTTATATTAGATTATGACGCACAAGGAAACGTCATCGGAATTGAAATTTTAAATGCTTCCAAAAAAATTGAAAATTTTACACAAACTAAAGCAATTGGAGATTTGTATCATGAAAAAATTTGAACAAATGACAACCCAAGAATTAAGAGACTATATCCGTAAAAATACCACAGATGCAGCAGCAATTCGAGTTAGGATGAAACAAATAGAAAACGATCCAAACTCAATTACTGTAAGCTATGGAACCTCTGGAAATGAAATAGAAAATATTTTGTCCCAGACCAATAACATAAAACCCAAAAAGAATGATTAGTTAAAAATTACAACAAAACTGTATTTTATTCATGTCTATATTAAACTTAGAAGAAAAAGAATTATTAAACAGTGTTGAAAATGAAGAATGGCAAACCATTGATAATGTTGATGCAGAAATTAAACGTTATCAAACCTACGCAAATCATCATATCAATCAAAAACACATACCAGTAAGTAGGGTGGGCAATGCCCACCTTACGATTTAACAACAGAAATATTACATAAATACTTGCAAGGAGAACTAATAGAAAAAGTCAATTCATGAAATATAATAAAACTGCGATCGCTGATTTATGACAGAAAAATTAATAGGATAATTTGATGCACTTAGGAAAAATATAGCATTTCCTGGACTCATGAGGTACACTTAAGATTCAACTTCTGAACTCCCGAACTCCCGAACTCCCGAACTCCCGAACTCCTGAACTCCCAAACTCCTAACTCCTAAAACTAGAAGAGTTTGTACCTCACAAGTATGGGAACTGCTATATAAACTTAATCTTAAAAAAAATAGACCGTTAAACCCAACACAGTTCAAAAGGACAACAATAAGAGATAATGGAAAGTACGTCTCAATTTTAGTCAGTGTCAAGAGAAACAAGACACAACTGAAGTACAATAACAAATTAGATAAATTCCAGATGCGAACCCATTATTGTAACCACTTAAAAGCAACGGATATTAATAAAACTGTCACCCTGTTTGGATGGGTTGATCGCCGTCGAGATCACGGTGGAGTAATTTTCATTGATCTACGCGATCGCACAGGCATCGTGCAAATTGTCAGCGATCCCCAACGTACCCCTACATCCTATCCCATTGCTGAGACGTTACGCAACGAATATGTGGTCAAAATTATCGGACAAGTGAGTAAGCGTCCCCCAGAGTCTTTAAACCCAAAAATTCCCACAGGGGAAGTAGAAATTTATGCAGAGTCCATTGAGTTATTAAATGGCGTTAATAAACAACTTCCTTTTGTGGTTTCTAGTTTAGATGCAGAGTTAGTAAAAGAAGAAACTCGTCTCAAATATCGCTATTTAGACTTAAGACGCGATCGCATGGCTAAAAACTTACAATTACGCCATGCTGTTGTTAAAGCGATGCGTCGTTATCTCGAAGATGAACAGCAGTTTATGGAAATAGAAACCCCCATCCTGACTCGTTCTACTCCTGAAGGGGCAAGGGATTATTTAGTACCTTCTAGAGTTAACCCTGGACAATGGTATGCACTGCCTCAGTCTCCTCAATTATTTAAACAATTATTGATGGTATCAGGATGCGATCGTTACTACCAAATTGCTAGATGTTTTCGTGACGAAGACTTACGGGCCGATAGACAGCCTGAATTTACGCAATTAGATATGGAAATGAGTTTCATGTCTGAAGATGAAATTCTAGAACTGAATGAAGGATTAGTTTGCTCTATTTTTAAAGCAGTCAAAAATCTTGATTTACCTCGTCCTTTTCCTCGCTTGACGTATCAAGATGCCATGAATAAGTATGGCACAGATCGCCCAGACACTCGCTTTGATCTAACTTTAGTTGACGTTTCCGATATTGTAAAAGATAGCGGTTTCAAAGTGTTCTCAGGGGCAGTAAAAAATGGAGGTAAAGTAAAAGTTTTACCCATTCCTGGGGGGAATGATGTTATCTCTAACGTTCAAATAAAACCAGGAGGTGACTTATTTAAAGAAGCAACGGATGCAGGTGCAAAAGGGATCGCTTATATCCGGGTTAAAGAAAATAATAAACTAGATACCATTGGGGCGATTAAAGATAATTTAACAGAGGAACAAAAAGCTGAGTTATTAGCAAGAACTGGGGCAAAACCTGGATATTTGTTATTATTTGGTGCAGGAGATACAGATACAGTAAATAAGTCTTTATCTCGCTTAAGATTAGTGGTTGGTCAACGCATGAATTTAATTGATCCTGAGAAAATAAACTTACTTTGGATCACAGAATTTCCTATGTTTGAATGGAATGCCGATGAGAAGCGTTTAGAAGCATTGCACCATCCTTTTACTGCCCCTAATTTAGCAGATTTAGACGATTTAGCCACCGCAAAGGCGCAAGCGTATGACTTGGTTTATAATGGGGTAGAAATTGGTGGCGGAAGTTTACGAATCTATCAAAAAGAAATCCAAGAAAAAGTATTTGAAACCATTGGGTTATCGTTAGAAGAAGCCTATAATAAGTTTGGCTTTTTGTTAGAAGCATTTGAGTATGGAACGCCACCTCATGGGGGTATTGCTTACGGGTTAGATCGTCTCGTTATGCTATTAGCAGGAGAGGACTCTATTCGTGATGTTATCGCCTTTCCTAAGACTCAGCAAGCCAGTTGTTTGCTGACAGAAGCCCCCGCTTCCGTTGATAGTAAACAGTTGAAAGAATTACAAGTAAAATCCACTTATAAACCGAAGACAAAAGAGGATTAAACATTGCCAGAGACGTTCCTCAAAATGTCTCTAAACCTATTTAATAAGAGAAAAGATATGGTAAGGTGGGCAAATTGGAAAAAACTTATTACATGATTAGAGATTATTATTTTTTGCCCACCCTACAATTGAGGTTTAAAAAGTTTTATGATTTCTGGTATTAATAACGATAATGACTTAGAATTTATTGAAAGGGAGTTACAAGAAAGAGAAAAAAGTAATAATTTAAGACAATTAAATAGTGTTTATCCAAAAGATGCAGTTACAGTTATTAAAAATGGCAAAAGTTTAATTAATTTTAGTTCTAATGATTATTTAGGACTCTCCAAACACCCCAAAATTATTGCAGCCTCTCAAGACTATCTTAACCAATATGGAACGGGATCAACTGCGTCCCGCTTAGTCACTGGAACCTATGATATTCATGAAAAATTAGAGCAAAAATTGGCAAAATTATGCGGGAAAGAATCAGCATTGCTATTTAACACGGGATTTCAGGCTAATACAACCATTATTCCTACTTTAGTTAATCAACAATCCCTAATATTATGCGATCGCTTAATCCATAGTAGCCTTCTACAAGGTATTCTTTTGAGTAAAGCCCAATGGAAACGCTATAAACACAATGATTTAAACCATTTGGATAAATTACTTCAAAAAGCAATTTTACAGGGCTACAATCGTATTTTAATCGTTACTGAGACAGTTTTTAGTATGGAAGGTGATCGAAGTGATGTGGATGCTTTGATTCAACTTTCTCAACAATATAATACACTTCTTTACCTCGATGATGCCCATGCTTTAGGTATCATGGGAGAGAAGGGCATGGGACTGACAGCGAACAAGTCAGGAATTGATATTAGTTTAGGAACTTTTGGCAAAGCAATAGGCAGTTTTGGGGCGTTTATTACTACCTCTAAACTAATGCGTGATTATTTAATTAATTGTTGTCCAGGGTTCATTTATACCACTGCTTTACCTCCTGCTGTTATAGGTTCTATTGATGCTGCTTTTGATATCATTCCTCGCTTAGATCAAGAAAGGAAATATTTATTGCAACAGGTAAATTATGTACAAAATAAACTGAAAAATTTAGGGTATCAAGTTCTAAATTCTAATTCTCCTATTATTCCTGTAATTATTGGTGATGAAATGCAAGCCCTGAATTTATCACAATACTTAGAAAAGAATGGTATTTTAGCTACTGCAATTAGACCCCCAACTGTTCCGAAAAATACTGCAAGAATTCGTTTAGTTTTATCAAGTCAACATCAACCCGAACACATTAATTATCTTATTGATTTATTACAACAGTATCATGAATTTTAAAGGAGAAATTATTGCTTATCATGGTTGGGGTTTTGATAGAAATTTCTGGAAAAACTGGCAATCAATATTATTAGCTAATTTTCAATTTAAAGCTTACGATAGAGGATATTTTCAAGATAAAAATTGTCCAAAATTTGAAGATACTAATCTAAATAAGATTATTTTTGCTCATTCTTTTGGGTTACATTTATGTCCTTTAGAACAAATTAAACAAGCTAATATACTCATTCTTTTTAATAGTTTTGATGAATTTCATCCTGAGAATGACAAGCAAAGAAAACGATCAAAATATGCTTTAAAACTAATGATAAATGAATTTAGAAATAATCCTAAAACTGTTCTAGCATCCTTCTATAAAAAATGTTATTATCCTTTTTCGTCTATTGAACCCAATTATAAAAATGCAAACTGGGAAAAATTAGAACAAGATTTAAACCTATTAGATACATCAAGATTAGATATAAATATTCTAAAAAAAATACCTAAAATCTATATAATTTATGGTTCAAAAGATAGAATATATATTGCATCTTATAGTCAAAAATTCCATAAAAAATTGAGTCAAAATAGTGAATATTATGAAATTAAAGATGCTGGACATGCTTTACCTTTTACTGATACAAAATCTTGCTTAACCATTGTCAATCAAGCATTAGGAGAAATAGACAATTATGGTATTCATTGAATCAACTAAATGTGAGCAAAAAGAAAAAATAGCGTATAATTTTAGTAAAGGAGTTGCCAACTATTTATATCATTCACAAGTTCAAAAACAATGTGCGGAAAAGCTATTAAAACTATCAGAAAAATATGCTTATTCTATTCCTAAAGGACTAATTTTAGAAATTGGTTGTGGAACAGGGTTTGTAACTCAGGGACTTATTCAACAGTTTCCTAACCATTATTTAGATATTATTGATATCTCTGATGAAATGCTGAAATATTGTGACGAAAACTTACAAATTCCTGAGGAACAAAAAAAATTAATTCAATTTCGACAAGTAGATGGAGAAACTATAAAAACAAATCCCAATAGTTATGCTGCAATTTTTAGTAGTTTTACCGTACAATGGTTTCAAGATATTGTTAATAGTTTAGATCGTTTAATTAATAGCTTAAAACCTCAAGGATTGTTATTAATTGCTTTTCCCAATGATGAGAGTTTTCCTGAGTGGAAAAATATGTGTAATGAATTAAATTTACCGTTCACTAGAAATCAATTACCCAATACAGTTGAGTTAATTAAAAACTTATCAATTCCCCCTCATAAAACTTATATATATGAAGAAAAAGTGACCATAAATTATAAGAATGCAGCCGATTTTTTTAGAAGTCTTAAAATGATTGGTGCAGGATGCAATTTAAAGCAACAAAAACTATCAATTCCTGAGATGAAGCAATTAATCAATTACTGGAATAATCAATGCTATCCTAAACCAATAGAAGTAAGTTACGATGTTACTTTTTTAATCATTAAATTAATATGATATACTAAATATTGTTGCTACATAACCTAGTAAGTTCTATTTTCTATTATGTCTTGGTTTGTGAAAATTGAAACAGGAATTGTTAATAAGGAAGTCTTTGATCAATATGTTCCTGACCATAAAAAATATGTCCAAGAATTAATTAATCAAGGACATGAAGCAAAAACAGGATATTGGGGAGACTATGGAGGGGGGATGTTGTTATTTAAAGCAGGTTCTTTAGAAGAAGCAGAAGCTATCATTAAAAAAGATCCCTTAATTGTTAACAATTGTGTTGACTACGAATTACATGAATGGTGTATTGTTGTTGAATGAATAGGATGCTAACACCTAATCCTTTTTTTTCTTTTTAGACTGATTAAGCTTCCGTTTAAATTGTGTTCCAAATGCAATGGCTGTTGCTGTTCCTAGAATAGTAATGGGTTCAGGAACTGGTGAGATAGTAACATCATCAATTGCTAGAGGAATTACACCATCAGCAAAAGCTTTAGGGGTAAATAATTGCAATTCATCAAACGTTACCCCAGACAAAGATAGGGTAGAAGATAAATATCGACCGGCTGGATCAAATTGAGTAAAATCTGAGATTAACACTGAAGTTGTAGCTACTGACTCTCCTTGAAAAAAGGCTTCTAAAACCAGAGAGTCATCACTTGGGGGTAAAAATGGACCGCTAGAACCAAAAGAGGGATTTAGGGTAACTACATCTAAACTAACACTGTCTGAAACTTCGTTAGGGGTAATCATCATCGAACCAAAGGAACCAATAAGAGACTCCTCAACATTAGGAACACCAAAGGTTAGATAATTTGGACTAGAAAAAAAGGGTTCAAATTCATTGCTTGACTGGATCAAAAATTGAGGCCGGTCTAATCTAAAGCCTGCTATTAAACTGGAAAATGTAATATCATTATCAGTAACAGTAGAACCAGAAAAACCTGGTGTTAAACTGTCGAAGTTAGCCACAGCAGCTAAAGAAGGTGTTGCTAACCCTAAACTAGAGATAACCCCTAAAACTAGAATGTTGCGATGGTAATTGAATAGGGGTATGTTAACAGAAGAAAGATTAAAAACCAAGGCTATACTCCTCAAAAATACCAGAAAAGTTCATGTTTTCAAATTCGTTAAATAATATAGCACTTTGAGAAATATTTTGGCTAGTCTAAAATACAGGATTGATGTAATAAACAAAATGTTTATAGCAGTTCTCATACTTGTGAGGTACAAACTTTTATAGTTTTAGGAGTTCGGGAGGGCAGGAGGGCAGGCTTCGCCTGTGCTACGCAGCAGAAGTTGAATATTAGGTGTACCTCATGAGTCCAGGAAATGCTATATGGTTTTTTAAACTAAAATTAATCAATTGTTAGTCATTAATTAATTAATCTACACTTCCCACACCCAATTGAAAAACTGCTATCATAACAACCATTCCTAATGCTTCTGAAGTCAATAAATAGGCAAAATAACTGTAAATATTGTGCCTTTTTCTAACTCACTTTCCACTTTAATTTGTCCATGATGATTATCCACAATCGCTTTTGCGATCGCCAGTCCTAAACCGGAACCTCCTGCACTTTTACGAGAAGGATCAACTTGATAAAAGCGATCAAATAAATGGCTTAAAGCTACTTCAGGAACGCCTTTTCCTGTATCTTTTACTTTCACTTGTAATTGATGTAAACGATCCCGTTTTATCTTTTGTAATTCTACCTCAACAGAAGCAACTTTTTTGTCTTTTTTTGAGATCGTTTCCTCAGAAAAACTATGTTCTAACCCATTACTAATTAAATTAGTAAATAGACGGGCTAATTGATCCCAATCCCCTGATAAACTAAAATTATCCTCATTACTTTTAAACCCCGTCGTTAACGACGAGGTTTGGTCTGGTTCTACAATATGTAATGATAAAAAAATGCTTTTTTGTTGGGCTAAAATTCTCTGTTCTTCTATTACTTCAATCAAAAGTGCATCTAAGGGTATGTTTTGCTGTCTCATTTGTAACATTCCACTATCAGATCTAGCCAAAAATAATAAATCATTGACCAAATTTCCTAAACGTTTCGTTAACCTTTCTACGACTTTCAACTGTCGTTGTTGTATTTGTGGGTCGCTATTTCCGTAAGCTAAAGCCATTTGTACATTGGTTTGAATCGTGGCAATAGGGTTTCTTAATTCATGGGAAGCATCGGCTGTAAATTGTTTTAAACTTTGATAAGAATCTCGTATAGGTTGAATAGCTAAACCCGATAAAAACCAACCAATAAACCCCACAATAATAATAGTAATTAAAGTTCCCAGTGCTAAATCAAGACTAAGTTGACGAATGGGTTTTGTCACTTCAAACCAAGGATGACTGACTCGTAAATAACCTAAAATATAGCGGTCTAAATTAATTCTTTGGGTTACTTGTCTGAGAATGCGATCGCCATTAAAATAAACCGTCTCTGCCTGTCGGTTAAGATGAAGGGGAATGGTGGGAGGATCGCTAAAGGTTGACCAAACTAACTCTCCTTGAGGGTTAAACCATTCAAGATCAATGTGATCATCTTCCACTGCTTCAGCATTGTCCCGAAAACTGGCTTCTAGATTAACCTGATAGCGTCCCTGAGACACCGAAACAGACTCAATGACCAAAGAACGGTTAACCACTTCCACAACGTGCTTTAAAGTGTCATCAACTCGTTCCACTAAGGTACTACGAACATAAAAAAAGACTCCTGTGGCAAACAGAAGTAGCAAAATAGCTGTAACTGTAGTGTACCATAGAGCTAAACGACGGCGTGTCGCTTGAAACATAAGGGAATTAGATAATTCTTAATTGCCCATTATCCTATCCCATTTTAACCTGTTTTAAACAAGTTAAATCTACCTTGCCAAAATGAACACTAAAAGCTAGTTGTAAATTTTCTAAGGATTTGACTAACCAGGGAACCCCCTCTTTGGTAAAGGATTCATAGTGATTAAAGAGGATAGAAAAACGCTTTTCTAAATAGGGTTTTACCTTGTTAGAAACTAAAACAACCTTTAGTAATAAACCCATCGTCCGAGTCACTCCCATGTTAGAAATCATATCGACAAAAACGTAGTGATCGGGTTTCTTTCCATTTTCAACGATGAGGAAATTCATTAATTGACTCGCAGTCCGTAACATTAAAAACTCACTGGGTTTTTGATGATTACACTCAGGTAGGGTATTTTGTAATAATTGATAGAGATTTTTATTAAATTGACCTTTGGAATATTTGGGATCTAAAGAGGTAAGAATATATTCATAGAGGTCGTCTTTATAACGTCCAAAGCTTTGAGTATGAACCGTATGACTCAGGAAATTTTGGGATAAACTCTTATAGGTATAACCTCCGTCAACCGTTCCCACAAAATGCTTTAATGCTTGGTTTAATTCTTTATCTTTGAGCAGGGTGGGATTTTTAACGGGGCGAATGATGCGACCTTTTTCGGGAACGACTAATTCAGGAGAACGGGACATTTGTGCCAGTCTAACTTTGTAAGTGACATAGCGAGATAAATTGACCTCAAAACGCCTTTCTGTTTGAGTTTTAATTTTTCTGACGGTTTGTTGATGTTCTTGACTACTTTCGTCCCCTAAAAGGCAATGATTATAGAGATAGGGATAACGATGAATTAAGTTGCCCACTATGTTAGATTTTTCAGGAGCGAGTTTATTAATGACCACTCGCGCTAATCGCTGAAGCTTGATATACTGGTCGCACTGGGTAAAGTTTTTGACCAGATATCTTACCCGATTCGCTGTACCCTGATAACCGCTCCGAGGAGGGGCAAGATTCTCCATAAGTCCAACTAACTCAGGAATAGCAGCATGGGACTGCACATCCATTTGCCAATGGTTAATCAGAATATGGCAACAACGGTTGAAGAAATAGTTGAATTGATATTCTTCATTCTTCCTTTTAACGATTTTTTCTAAGGCCGTATAAAGTTGGGGGTCACGAAATCCTCGCGCTTCGATAAATAAGCGACGAAAATCCTCAACCAACTGACCAGGGGTGTCAGTTCGGATGTGTTGTAAGAAGTAGTCGTAAATAACTTGCTCTTCTTGAGATCCTTGTTGTCTGGAGTAAGTTTGGGGTAAGTTATTCATGGCCGTCAGCCCATTTCAATTGATTAATTCAACCTGGGGCTGTAAAATTCCGTTTAGATTATAGGTAAATTTATCGCCCGCTTTTAGTTTAATGATAGACGTTGCTCAAGCATTTTTAGCTGTCTGGTTTAGGTCAACAGTGTTTATTGTATTGCTTCCATATTATAACAATTTAGGAAAGGAGTTTGAAAACTTTTCTCTTTCCAACTTTGTTCATGATTGGTCAGCTAAACCTGCTTTCATAAAGTTCACAGTTAAACATACTTTACTTAATGATCTTTGTTTTGTAAAGACATTTCTTAAAGTAACGGAAAAGAACACCTTTTGTATGTGATCTTGATCACGAATTCTGAATTTTTTTTATTCAGTAAATCTCCTATATTTTCCCAGTATTCATCCCTAAAAACTACTATGATCCTAAATGAAATCCCAAACATTTTCCCGAATAATCTAAAAAAAGTATCGCAACTTTTGTCTAATCAATTAATTAACAAAGTTAATACTGATAGTCGAGATATTCAGAAAAATGACATTTTTGTTGCTTTAAAAGGGGATAAATTTGATGGACACTCTTTTGTTGATAATGCAATTTCCAAAGGAGCATTGGCTTTAATTGTTAATTATGAAGTGCCTGTAAAATCTACTAAGAAAATACCACAAATTGTTGTTAAAGATACCTTAAAGGCTTATCAAGAAATAGCAAATTGGTGGCGAAATAAAGTTCAGATTCCTATTATCGGAATTACGGGTTCTGTGGGTAAGACAACCACTAAAGAATTAATGGCTGCGGTGTTAGGGGTTTATGGAAATGTTCATAAAACCCAAGCAAACTATAATAATGAAATAGGAGTACCGAAAACCCTATTAGGATTAACAACGACTCATGACTACGCCGTTATTGAGATGGCCATGCGGGGAAGAGGCGAAATCGCCCTGTTAAGTCAAATTGCACGTCCTACCATCGGCATCATTACCAATGTGGGAACAGCGCATATCGGACGACTGGGATCACGACAGGCGATCGCTGAGGCAAAATGTGAATTATTGGCTGAAATGCCTAAAGATAGCCTCGCTATTCTCAACCATGATGATCACCGATTGATGAAAACAGCAGCAACGGTGTGGCAAGGTAAAATCATGACTTATGGGTTGGAAGGGGGCGACATTACAGGAGAATTACTGGAAAATCAAGTATTAAGGGTAGAAGGGATGAATTTTCCCTTACCTTTACCCGGTCGTCACAATGCCTTGAATTATTTAGCTGCTCTGGCTGTGACTAAACAGTTAAACTTAGACTGGACTGTTTTGACTCAAGGAGTGAAAGTCAACCTTCCTCAAGGGCGATCGCAAAAGTATTCTTTACAAAACGATATTATTCTTCTAGACGAAACCTATAACGCTGGATTGGAATCCATGAAAGCAGCCCTACAACTGCTCAAAGATACTCCAGGAGAGCGTCATTTAGCGGTTTTAGGGACGATGAAAGAACTTGGGGACGCATCAGCCCAATTACATCGGGAAGTAGGGGAAATGGCTCAAAAATTGGGCATTGACGGTCTGTTTATCTTAGTGGATGACACGCAAGCCAAAGCCATTGGGGAAGGGGTTAAGACCATTGAAACCGAGTCTTTTCTAACCCACGAAACATTAATACAACGATTAACCCAAGTGATTAAACCCGGCGATCGCATTTTATTTAAAGCGTCTAATTCTGTCGGTTTGAAGCGTGTAGTGGAAGCAGTTCGTGGTGTAATGGATAATGAATAGGGAAGAATTTTGCTAAAAAATGAGTTATCAACAAGAGAAAGAATTAGCCTTGAGGATAGTCACAGAAGCAGCTAAACTCTGTCAACGAGTCCAACAAACTGAAGGGGGAAAAGCGGTTAAAAAGGCCGATACCAGTCCCGTAACGGTGGCAGATTTTGGCGCGCAAGCTATTTTATGTCAAGGGTTAATTGAAGCGTTTCCCGATGATCCTGTCATTGGAGAAGAAGATGCTACCCTCCTACAACAATCTGAGTTAGAAGGGGTACGCCAGCAAATTATTGAACAGGTACAACAGAGTCTTCCCACCGCCACCCCAGACAATGTGATTGATTGGATCAACTGGGGTAACGGAAAAGTGGCGCAACGTTATTGGACGTTAGATCCTATTGATGGTACTAAAGGGTTTATTCGGGGAAACCAATACGCTGTGGCGTTGGCGTTAGTAGAAGGAGGAGAGGTGAAGTTAGGGGTGTTAGCTTGTCCTGCTTTTCCAAGAGAAAATGGCAGTAAAGGGGCGATTTTCTTGGCTATTCGGGGTCAAGGAGCGGTAGAAATGCCCTTAGAAGGGGGAAATCCTGAAATAATTAAAGTTGATCCCTCGTCTAACTTTGAGCAGTTATATCGTATCGAAAGTGTGGAATCAATTCATAGCGATCGCAAAGTACAAACCGCGATCGATCAGCGTTTGGGGTTAACTTATGTAGCGAAACAGATGGATTCTTTGGCTAAATATGGGGCGATCGCCAAAGGAGATGCTCATCTTTATACTAGAGTGCCGTTACCTCAATTTAAAGGGAAAAAAGAGAATATCTGGGATCATGCTGCTGGAGTGATTCTTGTAGAAGAAGCAGGGGGCAAAGTGACAGATTTAGAGGGAAAACCTTTAGATTTTTCTGTGGGGACAAAATTAAGCAATAATTACGGTGTTTTGGCAACAAATGGGACGATTCATTCCCAAGTTTTAGCAGCGATTCAACAAGAAAAATAATTATAGCAGTTCCCATACTTGTAAGGTAAAGAAGTTTAGCCACGCTTTAATTCTTCCTCTAGATCATCAAAGTGAACAACATATTATCTATAAAATTTAGAATCCTCAGATGAAAATTGTTAATGTTGTTTTGAATCTAAATTATGCTCTGCAATACAATTTTCAATAATATCAAGCGACTGTTTTAGACGTTTATGTCTCTGTTTTAAGCCTGCCATAAAAGTATCTTTTCCTAAAGCTAAACCGATAGGAAACAAAATAAAAGTAGCTAATTTTTCTGAGTCCAGGTTTTTAATTAATTCAAAATCTCCAAAGTTTAACATATTTGCTATATACTGTATTGCTATGACCAAACTATCCCCAGAAATATATACGACCAAAAAAGATATAACAGAAGCAAATACAATAATAAAAACATTAATTTTTTTCCAATCATAATCTAAACTTAACATATCATCTTCTATGATATTTTTTATGATTTCATCTGCTTCTATGTTTAAATTATTATCATCTATGTTTCTAAGATTAAAAACATAGTCTTTAATCTTATCAAAAATTATATCTATTTGGTAAAAAGTGCCTTCAACAAATGAATAAAATGTACCGAATCTTATGCCAAATATTGTAAAAGACAATTGAAAAATCAATAGAGAAACGCCACCAAATAAAATTAACCAGAGATTACTGTTTCTAACCAGAAAACTAATAAAAAAAGATATAATTGAAAATAAAAATATCTGTTTATCTCTATTAGGCAACCAGAGAAAAGAAAACCAGATCATCTGTAACCGATTAGGTTTTTGATAAATATCAATAATAGACTGATTTATTCTATTATTACGACTTATTAAAGAATGTTCTTCTACTTCTTGTTTTCTAATTGCTTTCCGAAATTCTGTACGTATATATTGTTCAAATATTTTTTGATATTGGTTTTTTAACTTATATGCAGGTAAACTCATCAAATTACGAAAAACTAGATCAAATAGTTGTTCTTGACGATGCTTCATGATGATAACTCTCTTTTAAAGTTTGTATTAAAAACTATAGCAATATGATAAGACATTAAATATAAAAAACAAAAGAATGCTTTTGAAAAAAAGATTAAGATTTTTTTGATCATTCTAGTTACATTTTTTAAATTAAGAATTATGACAAAAAAGATTGATTAGTTCTTCCTCATTTCAAGGTTGATTAGCAATTAATTATAATAAAGATAATGATTTATGGATAAATTTTATGTCAACTGATAATCAATCAGGTTGTGGCTGTCTTCCTCTCATTGGATTAACGGCTATGGTAGTAGCAGGAAGTGCAGGAGCTTATTATTATTTTCAAGGAGAATTACCATTCCTGTCAAGTCAACCAATAACCCCTCTAATTGCAGCAGAAGTGATTCCTGAATCAGCTTTTGCCAGTGGCTATTTTTCTACCAATGAGAAAGCTTGGCAACAGTTGTCTCAATATGGAAACCCTCAAGCTAAACAAGATATTCAAACTCGTATTGATCAATGGGATAACCAAACCCTTGCTAATCAAAACATTTCCTTTGAAAAAGATATTAAACCTTGGATGGATGGCGTAACAATTGCGTTAATTCCTCCTCAAGAAACATCTCCAATTTTTGAAAATTCCAATCCTTTGATTGTGATTGGTGTTAAGAATGAAACAAAAGCAAGGCAATTTTTTGATAAACTTGAAAAGGAAGAAAATGTTACCTTAGAAACGAGAGAGTATCAAAAGATTACTATTAAAAAAGTAAGGAATCCTTCAGGAAAGAATTTTAGTTTTGCTTTTTTAGATAATCGCTTAGTGGTAGCTGAGAAAGGTTATATAATTGAGAGAGCGATTGATAGTTTTCAAGGAGCATCTTCTTACGCGGATAAACTCGAAGTACAAGACTTATTAAAACAGTCTCTTTCTGTCAAAAATCCGCTTCTAACTATTTATATCCCTAATTATAAAATAACGATTGAACAGTTTTTAGATAATACCGATAAACCCATTCCAGAAACCAGCTTAAAACAGCTAGATGAAATCGAATCAATTGTAATCGGAATTGGTGCAGAAAAACAGGGATTACATTTACGAGCGATCGCTAATCTTAACCCTGATCAAATTGATAAAATACCAGAGTCAGTGCAGGGAACTATCTTATCAGAATTTCCAGGAAAAACTTTCTTATTTGCTAATGGACAAGGAATCGATCAAGGATGGAATCAATTAGTAGAAACGGCCAAAGAAGATAGAGAAGTTAATCGTTTGGTTAGAGACATTCGTAAGAGATTTCGTCGAATTAATTTAGATGTAGATCGAGAAGTTTTTAACTGGATGAATGGAGAATTTGCATTAGGAATGATTGAGTTAGATCGAGGCGGAATTGCGAATTTAGGAGTGGGAGGAATGATGCTATTAGAAACAAGCGATCGCCAAACTGCTAATAATACTTTAGACAAATTAACAGAGTTAGCTAGTCGGAATGGGGGTGTTACTTTAAATAAAAAAAGTATGGAAGGAATTGAAGTAGTTGAATGGATGTTACCGTTACAAGGTATTGTTTTATCTTACGGATGGTTAAATAAGCAGAATTTAATGGTAACAGTTGGGACATCTTTTGAGATAATTCAAGAGTCAAAACAACAAGAAACCTTACTCAACAATCCAAACTTTAAAGAAATTAAATCCCTTTTACCGTCTAATAATTTAGGCTATTTCTATGTTGATTTTTCACAAATATCAGAACAATTGAATCAGCTTCCTATTGAGAGTTTGCCACCAGAAAGTGAACCCATTGTCAAGTCTGTGAAAGGGTTAGGAATGACTGTTAGTTTTCCTGATGATTCTACCAGTCAATTTGATGCAGTTTTGTCCATTAATTCTAGTTTCTAAGAATAGTATCGTTTTTCATTGGCGATTAATTTAGCTGCTAAAATTCCCCCTAAAAAACCAAATAAGTGGCCTTGCCAAGAAATTCCTGATGCTGTAGGTAACACTCCTAAGACTAATCCACCATAAAGAAAAGTGACTAAAACAGACATAAAGATAGAGACAAAATTGCGCTGAAAATAACCCCGTAATAGTAAAAATCCTAAGTAACCAAAAATCAAAATACTAGCCCCAATATGAATAGAAGTGGGTGCAGCAAATAACCATACTCCTAAACCGCCTACTATCATAGTTAAGATAGTAACAATCCAGAAATCGCTAGTTTCTTGTAACATCACTAACCATCCCAAAACTAAAAAAGGTATGGTATTACTTATTAAATGGGGTAAATCTCCGTGCAGAAATGGAGCAAATAAAATACCTCGTAAACCAATTAAACTATGGGGTTGAATACCGTATTGATTTAACCTTCCTTTTAAAATAAAAACGTCAATAAGTTCGGTTATCCAAAAAATACTAACAAAACTACCTAAAATAGTAACTTGAGTTTTAACTTCGCGGGAAAGATTATTATTCGGTGAGTGACTCATAGGATTTATAGTAAAATTATCTTATTAACAATCATAGCGATTGAACCTAGATTTTGTCTAAATATTTTGATTCAACCAATAACTGAAATGGATTTTATTGAAGTGACGGGTATTCGTTGTTACGGTTATACAGGCTATTTACCTGAAGAGCAAGTTTTGGGACAATGGTTTGAAGTGGATTTAATTTTAGGGGTTGATTTAAAGGATGCTGGTATGAGTGATAACCTTGATGATACCTCAGATTATCGACAGGCGATCGCCATTGTTAAACATCATATTAAAACCACAAAAGTTGCTCTTGTGGAAAGGTTAACAGAAATGATTGCTCACGAAATTCTTACTTTATCAAAGGTTAATCAAGTTAGGATAAGATTAACGAAAGTTTCTCCTCCTATTCCTGATTTTGGCGGTAAAATTACTATTGATATTACTCGCACAAAAGCTTAGTTATTGATCCCTACATTTTTCAAGATTAAAAAATATTGATTTATCTAGAATGTCGGGCGAAGACCCCCGTTACACGAACGTTAGCGGTGGGATGAAGCCCGACCAATAAACGAAATTGCGTAGCATCCATATTTTAGCCCTTCGACTACGCTCAGGGCTAACACCTCGACTTCGCTCGGTGTTAGCAACTTCTTGGTGAGCGCATCCTACCGCCGTAAGACGGCGGTAGGGTCGCATCCGCTTTTTGGTCAAACTAGAAAACTCTGTGTTAAACTATATTTAGGCTATTAAGGTTAGCATAAATGTTAGTCCTAGAGTTCAAAGTCAGAGCCAAAAAACATCGATATATAGCGATAGATGAGGCAATACGCACGGCTCAGTTTGTCCAAAATAAATGTTTGCGCCTTTGGATGGACAATGAAAAGGTGAACAAGTATGACCTCAATAAGTATTGTCGTGTACTAGCCCATGATTTTGACTTTGCTAATAAGCTAAACTCACAAGCTAGACAGTCTAGTGCTGAAAGAACATGGTCAGCTATTTCTCGTTTTTACGACAACTGCAAACGGAAGATTCCAGGCAAAAAAGGTTTTCCAAAGTTTAAGAAAAATTGCCGTTCAGTAGAATACAAAACTACAGGATGGAAGTTGGATTTAACTACCAGGAAAGCCATTACTTTTACTGATAAAAACAACATCGGCAAACTTAAGTTAGTAGGAACTTACGACTTAAACTTTTACCCGATTGAATCTATCAAACGAGTAAGATTAATTCGTAGGGCTGATGGCTACTATTGCCAGTTCATCTTGTCAGTTGACGTAAAAATAGATACTGAACCAGCTAATAGTATAATCGGCTTAGATGTGGGGTTAGAATCATTTTACACCGACCAAAATGGTAATAAGATTGATAACCCTAGATTCTTAAGAAAAGGAGAAAAGAAACTTAAAAGACTTCAAAGAAAACTATCTAGAAAAAAGAAAGGATCTTCTAACAGAAGAAAAGCTAGACAGCGATTAGCTAAAGCTCACCTTAAAATAAGTAGGCAACGTAAAGACTTTGCTGTGAAGTTAGCAAGGTGCGTGGTTCACTCTAACGATGTGATAGCTTATGAAGATTTAAGGATTAAAAACTTAGTTAAAAATCATTGTCTAGCTAAATCAATTAACGATGCTGCATGGTATCAATTTCGTCTTTGGCTTGAGTATTTAGGAGAAAAACACGGCAAAGTAACTATCGCTGTACCACCCCAATTTACCAGTCAAAATTGTTCTGATTGTGGTGATAAAGTTAAAAAATCTCTATCTACAAGGACTCATATTTGTGCTTGTGGATGTCAGTTAGATAGAGACGAAAACGCTGCACGCAACATCTTAAAACTTGGATTAAGTACCGCAGGGCATTCGGGAACTTGGCTACTCGCGCATTCCCATGCCGAGGAAACCTCGGCGGGGTCGCTCGTCAAGATAGCCTAAACGCTTTGGGAGAGGATACCTCTACTTTTTCAGGAGAAATCCTGTCTGAGCAAGTAATCTCGCTGAACAAAGAATCCCCCGTTACAGCGACGAGAGGAGCGCGGGCGGTGGGAGTCGTCAAAGTATTAATTGAACTAATCTAGAGAAAACTGGGTGTATTCACTAATTTACAGTGGTGTTGAGGATAACATTTTTCTAGAAAAAATGATCACAGATTGAGGAAATATTAAGCGGTGTAACCTAGTTGAATTAAGAATTATAGCAATTTTTAAAAGTTGTTTTTTTGATTCCAATCCCAGAAAATACTTAGTATGGGTAAATTTTAGCAAAATGTTCCGTGTTTATCACCAAGCAAAATGTATCTCTAATCTGTCACATTAATGATAGAAAGGTTGTCTAATGATGATAACCAATAATTCTTAAACATCACTTAATGGTTTGACTTTAAAATTACTTAGGGATTTTACAAAAATGAGATCACCAATAAACTTATGGCGTTTTAAACATATCGGAATTGCTATTTGGACTTATCTTAACCAACCTTTATTTGATCGCAATCAACCTATGGTTTGGGAAACGAAACGTTTTTGGTATTTATACAAAATCCAACTTTTAGAAAATTGTTTTTTAAAAGACGGTACCTCTCAAACCTATTATACTCAATAATAGATTATATAGCAGTTCCCATACTTGTGAGGTACAAACTTTTCTAGTTTTGGGAGTTCGGAAGTTCAGGAGTTCAGGGGTTCGGGAGGGCAGGTTTCGCCCGATGCTCCCCAGCAGAAGTTGAATATTAGGTGTACCTTATGAGTCCAGGAAATGCTATAGGGTTTTAGCTATTTTTTTATGAGTATTGATAGTGAGATTAGCCGTTTATTAGATATTATGCCTGCTTCTGGGAGAATGTTAACAAAAATTGTTAGCAAACCTCAGCAGTCAAAGGTTATTGATGCACCATTTGCGTCCCCTTGGAATCGAGAAAGCCGTCCTATTTATATTAACTTTGATTTATGGCGACGGCTACCAAGAGGCCAACGAGATTTATTAATATTAAGGGCAACCAGTCGTTTAATTAATATTCGTTGGTTAAAACCCGATGTTAACCAGTTTATTGTCTTAGCTGGAACGATTGGATTAATGATAGAAACTAGCCAAGGAGATGCCATAGGAATGTTGATTGCAGGTGGTTTAACGGCTATTTCAGCTAGACAAATTTGGCGAGATAATCAGAGTGTTCAACGAGAATTGGATACAGATGAAGCTGCCATAAAAGTTTCTTTGAGACGAGGTTATACAGAAGTAGAAGCTGCTCAAAATCTTTTAGAAGGGATAGAAAACGTTGCTCAATTAGAAGGACGTTCTATTTTAAATTTTACTGAATTAATTCGCACTCAACATCTTAAAGCTTTGGCCAATCTTTCTAATGTTGATGTCCCTGAAACTATTAACTAATTACTATATTAATCTTCTTTAAAGCAGTATCAGTACATCCAGTTATCATTCCCCCTAACTGTTTGATTTGTGTTAGATAGTCTATGGCTTCACTGGTAATCATTTCTCCTGGCATTAAGACAGGAATGCCAGGGGGATAAGGACAAATAATTTCACCGCTAATTTTGCCAATACTTTCCTCTATTTTGACTAATTGTTTAGGAGCAAAAAAAGCATCACGAGGAGATAATTTTAAAGGAGATGGGTTAAGCAGATGAGGAGAGTAAGAAAATAAGAAATGGGGAGATGAGGGTAAATAATTCTTGAGAGTTTTAAAAGCGTTAATTAACTTACTAATATCCTGTTTTGTATTGCCAATGGAAATAATAAAAGCTAAATGAGATAACATAGGTAATTCAGCAGTAACCTCTAATTTCTCCCTGAAAATATCATCAACTTCCAAACCACTGATTCCTAAATTATTGATATTAACGGTTAACCGAGTAATATCTAAATTGTGGAATCCTGCTCGCTTTTCTTTCAATTCTAAAACCGATAAATTATCAATTTTCTTGATGTTTTCAACCGCTAGTTGTGATAGTTCAATGGTTTGAGTTAATAATTGTTCTCCGTGTAAAGCCATTTGTTGTCTAGCCCCATCCAAAGATGCTAATAATAGATAGCTGGGACTGGTAGAATGGACTAATTGTAAGGCTTGACTAATTTTCTGAGGATTAATGCGATCGCCTTGTATGTGCAGCATAGAGGCTTGAGTCATCGCACCTAATACCTTATGGGTGGATTGTACCGTTAAATCCGCTCCCACGGACAAAGCAGAAGGCGGTAAGGCTGGATGAAAGTTAAAATGGGCCCCGTGCGCCTCATCTACCAGTAAGGGAATATTATGGCGATGGGTAATCCCTGCGATGGTTTCAATGTCTCCACAAACTCCGTGATAGGTGGGATAAACCAATAAAACGGCTTTAACGTCAGAATTTTCTTTTAAAGCTGCTTCTAGAGCGGATGGGGTGATGCTCAGAGGAAGATCCCAGGTAGGATCATATTCAGGATTAAGAAAAATGGGAACCGCTCCAGAAATAATTAAACCCATAATGACAGATTGATGGGTGTTACGGGGTACAATAATCTTATCCCCGGGGCGACAAGTTGCCACAATGGCAGCAATAATGCCACAAGTTGACCCATTTACCAGAAACCATGTCTGATCGGCCTCAAAAGCTTCAGATGCTAAGATTTGGGCTTTTTCAACCGCCTCATCCGAGGCAAATAAATTTCCTAATTCTGGCAATTCTGGTAAGTCCGCTTGAAAGACTGCTTCCCCTAACAAAGATAGTAAAGGATCGCTAATTCCTTGTCCACGTTTATGGCCAGGAACATAAAAAGCAGCATCGGGTTTGTTTTTTAAGGTGGTTAAAACATCAATAAGTGGTGTTGTGTCTTGACGATAAAAAAAGGATTCTGATGATATTGTCATTGACTCAAACAAATAAATCTAATGAATTTTTTCCTATTTCCCTGTCTAACGCCAAGGATAGTTTATCTCAAACAATTAAGATGCTCTTTTGTTATTACCTTTTTAGATTTCACAAGATCATTTTACCCATATTGAGATCAAAACATAATAAAATTTTACTTTAAATCTCTTTTTGTGTGAAACGTCTGATCACTTGAGTTCCTATCAATATCTTCTTTAATCATCTTTAATTATGACCGTTAATATTCCTCGCTTACAAACATCTATGGTACTCAATTCTCCTCAACCTAAAATCTTAATTGTTGATGATGATCCAGCTATTTGCCAGTTAATATCCCGATTTTTTACCTACAATAACTATCATGTTGAAGCTGCTGCCGATGTGAGAACAGCAAGACAACTCTTTCACAAGCTTAACCCGGATTTGGCTATTTTGGACGTTAACTTACCCGATGAAAGTGGCTTTAATCTTTGTAAAGAGATTCGTGAAACGGGAACCCTTGTGCTGATGTTAACCTGTATGACGGATACAAGTTATGTTTTAGAAGGGTTTGAACGAGGGGCCGATGATTATTTGACTAAACCCTTTAATTTAGAAATTCTCAAAGCTAAGATTGCTGCTTTATTAAAACGTCGTAATGATGGAGAAATTCATCTAAATACCCCCAATAACTCTCTTACCATTGAGGGATTAACAATTAATCCTAATCGATGTGAAGTCACTCTCAACAATGAAGTATTACCCTTAACCAGTTTGGAATTTGAGTTATTGTACTTTTTGGCAACCCATCCTAACCGAGTTTGGGAAAGAAGTGATCTAATTTGTGCAGTTTGGGGGAATAATCATGAGGTTGGGGCCGAAAGAAAGGTGGATGTTCATATTGGTCAAATTCGTAAGAAAATTGATGATCTTCAAGGTCAAATCATTAAAACAGTTCGGGGAAGAGGTTATCTATTTGAACGTTCTGAGAGTGATTAATTTTAAAGATGATTACATATTTCCCCACATTAATCGTCCATACCAAAACATAATTAACAGTCCTAATGCTAACCAATCACCTTGTATTAAGCGTAATTGATGCCATTCTACTTGGTGTTGGTTAGGACTGATAAATCCCCTAATTTCCATAGCGATCGCAATTTCTTCAGCACGCATTAAGAGATTTTCTAATAATTTTTCTACCACCACTAACCAAACTTGTAGACTTTGTTTGATGCCTAATTTTTTCCAATTAATTGCCCTAGTCCGAATGGATCGAATTAAATTTTGTACTTCTTCTAACACTAAAGAAATGAACCTTAAAGACAAGGTTAAGGTTAATAAAATTTCAGTAATTGGAATTTTGAAGCGACGTAAAGGAGATAGCAAATCATCTAATCCTGCTGTAATTTCTTCAGGTGCAGTGGTTAATAAATATAAATTGGTACTATAAATTAAAATAAAAACTAAGGTACTAATTCTTATCCCTAATTCCAAAGAACGACGAGTGATAAATAATTTACCTTGATCCAATAATACATAATTATAGTCGGTTGGTTGGGGTAAGGATAAATCACTTGCAGGGAGTCTAGGTTGTGAAGAAACTGCTAACCCGTCAGGAGATAAACTTGTAACGATAAATATCAATACAGTTAGGATTAATAACCATCCCATTTGTTGTTTCCATACTCTTAAAGGAATTTGAGCAATTAAGGTCAAAAGCATTAAAATTCCTACCAAAATTAATCGCCATTCAGGGTTCGATAAAATAGGGGCTAAAAGAAAGGATAACAACCAAGCTAACTTCACTCTTGGATCGAGTTTGTGTAACCAAGTAAAGGGGTTTTCTAGGTAGAGTCCAATGGGAAGCGATCGCAATAAATCCATAGTTTATAATTGATTTAATTCTTGCTTAATTTCTTCATTTTCTAGGGAGTGTTAACTTTATTATCCCATAAAAGATGAAAGATTCTTTGATTAATATAATTAGGTTAACGGTTTAGGGTTCAGGCACCATTCCTAAAATACTTATGAAAAAATTTTATCAGAAAAGTTTACAGTTTGTTAGCTTATTATTATTCGTATTTTGGGGATTAATTGCTTGTGATGATAGTCTGAAAATTGAGCGATCGCGACCACTTCCACAAGATCCTTTCATTGAAGTCTATTTTAACTTAAATCAAGCTCAAGGGTTTAATTATCGTGATCCTTATCGTCACATTGATCGTCCTGGAGATAATCTAGAAACTATTATTATTGATACCATAAATTCTGCTCAATCAACTATTGATATTGCTGTTCAAGAGTTTCAACTTCCTAATATTGCTAAAGCGTTGGTTCAACAAGCAGAAAAAGGAGTCAAAATCAGGATTATTTTAGAGAATATTTATCATCAATCTATTAAAGATGTTAATTCTCAAATGGTTAGGGAAATGGATACCAGGGAAAGACAAAAATATGATCAATACTTTGAATTTATTGATATCAATAATGATAATAAGATTAGTCCTAATGAACTGAATCAAAGAGATGCGTTAACTATCTTAAGGCAAGGTAATATCTCCATCATTGATGATACAGAAGATGGATCGAAAGGAACAGGTTTAATGCACCATAAATTTATAATTGTTGATAGTGAAATTATTATTGTTACTTCAGCTAATTTTACGTTAAGTGGAATTCATGGAGATTTTAATAATGATAAAACGAGAGGAAATGCGAATAATTTATTAAAAATTGAATCACCAGAATTGGCACAACTTTTTACTGAAGAATTTAACTTAATGTGGGGAGATGGTCAAGGAGGAAAAAAAGATAGTCAATTTGGAATTAATAAACTCAAGAGATTACCGAAAACAATCACCATAGGACAATCACAAGTAACGGTTAAATTTTCTCCAAATTCTTCAAAAGATGATTGGAAAATGACAACGAATGGATTAATTGGTAGCATATTAAATCAAGCACAAAGTTCTATTAATTTAGCTTTATTTGTTTTTAGTGACCAAAATATTGCCAATACATTAGAAAGAAAAAATAATCAAGCCATAAAAATAAAAGCTTTAATTGATCCAGATTTTGCTTTTCGTTATTATAGTGAAGGTTTAGATATGTTAGGAGTTGCTTTGAGTAATAATTGTAAGTATGAAGTAGATAATAAACCCTGGCAACAAAGCATTAATACGGTTGGAATAGCTAACCTTCCTCAAGGGGATAAATTACATCATAAATTTGCTATTATTGATGATAATATAGTCATGACGGGTTCTCATAATTGGTCTGCCTCAGCTAACTATCAAAATGACGAAACTTTATTAGTAATTAAAAACCCTCTTATTACGCAGCATTATCAACAGGAATTTAATCGATTGTATAATGATTCTACTTTAGGAATAACTGAGAAAATTAATAAAAAAATCCAAAAAGACATTAAAAATTGTCCTATACTATTAACACAAAAATCACCCGAAAATGTAACAAAAATTATTAATCTAAACACAGCTAGTCTAGAAGAATTAGAAAGATTACCAGGAATTGGAAAATCCCTAGCAGAAAGAATAATAGAGGTTCGTCAGACTCAACCTTTTACCTCTTTAGAAGACTTAACAAGAGTTAAAGGAATTGGGAAAAGTAAAGTTCAAAAACTGGAAGGAAAAGTAAGTTGGTAAAGTAGGGATTATTTTACGTTATCAACGTTGAATGTGCCATGACTACTTGCCATAAATCATTTGATTTTTTACTCCATATACGGGAAAATCGAAACCTATTTTCGGATCTTTGATTATTTAAAATACCGATAATTATAGCTTCTGTATTGACTAATGCCACTCCATTTAATAATCTTATATTTAGATTTTTTAGCTCGATCTTTTTTAGTTTCAAAGTACCAGATTGGTGCAGATTCAAATCATCCTGTTTTGTCATTAAATGACCGACATGATTAGTAAATATAAGATCATCAGCTAATAACTCATTAAGTTCCTCAACATTTGAGTTTAGCATAGCATTTTGTAAACGACTTTCAAGGGTTTGTATAATTAACTCATTTTCTTGATTCATAATCTTTTTTAATTCAGTAAGGGTTTCAACTTTCATATCAAACTACTATCAAGGGTTCAAAAAGTTATATAACTTGCATTTTTACACCCCCTTGAGGACTCATAGTAAACCCTCTTCTAACGGGTAAAATAGGTTGAGAATTAACTAATTTTAAATTAACCTGTTTTAAGACCGTTGCTAGAACTAATTTCATTTCATACAAAGCTAACGCATAACCAATACAGCGTCGGTTACTTCCCCCAAAAGGAATAAATTCATAAGGAGAGAACTGACGGTTTAAAAAGCGTTCAGGTTTAAATTGTTTAGAGTTGGGATAAATATCAGGATGATGATGAAGTAGATAAATACAAGGGGTCAAAGACATTCCTTTTTCTAAGGAATAACCCATAAATTCCCAAGG
>JASJDW010000005.1 GCA_030064955.1 Crocosphaera sp. | reverse complement strand
ACCTACTGTGACTCCCCACAGTTCTGGTTTAAGCCCTGCTACCTGTTATGATTTGTCAACCCGTAACTCGTCTCCCTAAATTATTGCGTCGTTGTTTTTGTCTTTTCTGGTTGAGTGGTGTGTTTGCGACTAAAGTAATGGCGCAATCTTTTGATAATGGGCCAATTCCTCCCACTAAAGATGATCTTGTTTCCGCAATTACATGGAAAGTGCAATCAATTACAAAATATAAAAATAGATTAAATTACATACCTAAGTGTAATATCTCTGCTACTATATTAAACAGATAAAGAATAGTTGTTGTCGTTGACAACACGAAAGAAAGTTAAGATAACATTAAAATTTATAGATAGAAATATCTAGAGACATCAACCTATTTTTTACTTCCTCTGTGGAACCTATGTAAATCGCCTAAAATACAAGTCTTCATACGTAAATAAAAAAAAAAAAATCTTAAAACTCACGCATATATATCGGTGATCTTCTGCTCAGAAAAAAATATTATAAAAACATAAAGAAAAGAACAGGAGCCAATCCAATGAAATGCACCCAATCCTTCGCTACTATCTTAACCGTTGCTTTAACTGCTAGTATTAATGTTGCTGCAATTGCTGCACCTATTAACGTTGAAAATATTAACGAAAACAGAATTGAAAAGACAGAAAATAATAATAAGTCTGATAAAAATAGTAAGCCTTCTCAACAAGGTTCTCAAGGAGGTAAGTGTCCCACATATCCTTACTGTTAAAAATCAAAACAATGAAAATTACAGGTATGAATCAGGCACTTGAAAAAAATAGATAAGGTTTTATAATTCAAGAGTACACATTAGAAGAATCTTTTTTCTTCGCTTAAACTCTTAAAAAAATCTATAGAAATGCCTAGATCATATCTATCAAAACTAAAGATTTATGTTTGGCCAATCACTATTGGACTGGTTCTGAATTATTTTGATGCTGTTTCTTTAGTTTCAGCACAAGAAGTATCAGCAGATAATACCCTAAAAATACCTACTGAAGTACAAAACCAAGGAAATGAGATTATTATTACAGGTGGTGTGACAGAAGGTAATAACTTATTTCACAGTTTTAGTACATTTTCCGTTCCCAATAATTTGGAAGTTCAGTTCAATAATGGTTCAAATATCGTTAATATTATTAGTCGTGTTACAGGCACGTCTTTATCTAGTCTTGAGGGAAACCTCAAGGCAAATGGTATTGCAAATCTAATTTTGATCAATCCTAATGGAATTAGATTTGGACCGAATTTTAAGATCAATATTGGTGGTTCATTCCTTGCTAGCACGGCTGAAAATATTATATTTAGAGATGGTAGTCAATTTAGTGCGACTGATCATCAATCCCCAACATTACTAACAATGAGTATTCCAGTCGGGTTGCAATTTGGGTCTAATCCAGGAACTATTACTAATGAAGCAACACAATTGGGGATTAACTCGGGTAATACTATTGCTCTTGTGGGAGGAAAGATTGATTTTTCAGGGGGTAGTATTACCGTTGAAAACGGAAGAGTTGAAATTGGCAGTGTAGGGAGTCATAGTCAAGTTCAATTAATTTCTACCAATTTAGGATTTGAGTTAAGTTATCAGGGTGTTGAGAATTTCCAAAATATTTCCCTATCTAACAATGCTCTTATTCAAGGAAATAATTCTGATGTACAACTACAAGGACAGACAATCACATTAAGTGAAGGAGGAAGAATTCTTAGTCAAACAAGTAATTCTCAGTCAGCAGGAAATATTACTATTCGAGCTTCAGAGTCATTGAAAGTCATTGGTGACACACTCGAAGATACGACAGATGCCTCCATTTCCTCTGCTCAACCAGCTCCCACAGTAACAGGTAATAGTGGTAACATCTCTATTCAAACTAAGCAACTTATAGTACAGCAAGGAGGATTTCTTTCGGCTGTTACTCTTGGAGAAGGGCAAGGTGGTCGGTTGGAAATAGAGGCTTCAGAATCTGTTGAAATAGTTGGAACTGGTTTTTTTTCTCCTAGTTTGCTAACAACGTCTACTGGTGGCCAAGGAGATGGTGGAGCGATTCAGATTAATACAAGGCGATTGGTTTTACGGGAAGGTGGACAAATATTAGCCGTGACAGGAGATAATGGTCAAGGTGGAACAATAACCCTAGATGCTTCTGAATCAATACAAGTCAGTGGTAGTGGTGTCATCACAAGTCGAAGTCAAAATCAAAAACGTAATGTTTCTAGTCAAATTTCAACTGAGTCAGGATTTATAGATCTAGGGTTATTAGGATTTGCCCCAGGGGGAAACGTTAATATCAATACCAATCAACTAACAGTCAGGAATGGGGGTATTATTTCCGCAGGAAGTTTAGGATCAGGTAACGCAGGAAACGTCAATATTACAGCCAATTCTATCTTTTTGGATAATCAAGGGGTAATCACAGCATCCTCTGAAGGAACGGGAAACGCAGGAAACTTAACTATTAACACCGATCAATTAACGGTTAATAATCGCTCAGAAGTAGCGGTTAGAAGCATTGGAACAGGTCAAGGGGGTAATTTAACCCTGAATGCAGGATCTATTTTTTTGGATAGAAAAAGTCAACTCAGTGCTACCAGTGAAGCCTTAGATCCTGAAACTGCTCTAAAATTGGGTTTAGATCCAGAGTTACTCGAATTAGATAATGGGTCAGCCAATGCAGGAAGTTTAACCATTACCACTGATAATCTAATGGTTAATAATGATTCAGAAGTGACAGTTAGTAGTTTTGGATTAGGCAATGCAGGGGATATTAATGTACAAGCAAGGGATATTGTTTTAGATCATAGTAGTCGTTTATCTGCTGAAACCGCTTCAGGGGAAGGGGGAAATATTCGCCTCAATGTAGATCAATTGTTAACCTTGCGTCGTGATAGTACCATTTCCACCACCGCAGGAACAACAGGAGGACGGGGAAACGGAGGAAACATTGATATTAATGCCCTGTTTATTATTGCGGTTCCCACAGAAAACACCGATATTATTGCTAATGCGTTTTTAGGTCGTGGAGGAAATATCAATATCAATGCTGCGGGGGTGTTTGGAATTGAAGAACGAGAAAGATTAACGCCCTTAAGCGATATCACCGCTAGTTCTCAGTTTGGTCAAGTGGGCAATGTTGGTATTAACCGTCCTGATGTGGATCCTCAACGAAGCTTAGTTAAACTGCCTGATGAAGTAGTAGACGCGAGTAATATTATTGTCGATGTTTGTCGTCCAGGTGGGGCTTTAACGAGGGGTGAATTTACCATTACTGGACGGGGTGGTTTACCCTCTAACCCCAATGAAGGGATAGACAACCCTACAGGATTAACCGAATTAGGTTATCCTAATATTGATTCATCAAATTTTGTCCCTTCGGAACAAGATCCTTCTTCTCCTGGTTCTCAACGCAACCCTAATCAAAGTGAGACACACACACCGACCATTGTCGAAGCACAAGGATGGATAATTGATGCTGATGGTAATGTTGTGCTAACAGCACAAGCACCTACTGTGACTCCCCACAGTTCTGGTTTAAGCCCTGCTACCTGTTATGATTTGTCAACCCGTAACTCGTCTCCCTAACTTATTGTGTCGTTGTTTTTGTCTTTTCTGGTTGAGTGGTGTGTTTGCGACTAAAGTAATGGCACAATCTTTTGATAATGGGCCAATTCCTCCCACTTCTGCCCCTAAGTTACCTCAACCTGTTCCGTTACCTGAGACCCCCTTAACCCCTCCTAATAGTAATCCTGTCACTATAGATGAAGGTTTGCCGAATATTCCAGGAACCATTACGGTTAAACAATTTCGTTTTGAAGGAAATACCGCTTTTAACACAGAAGAGTTAAGTAAGGTTGTTCAAAGTTTTGTCGATCGCCCTTTGACCTTTGTGGAGTTGTTAGAAGCAAGATCGGCTATTACTCATTATTATGTTGATCGCGGTTATATCACGTCTGGGGCTTATATTCCCCCCCAAACCATTGAAAATGATATCATTAGGATTAAAATTATCGAAGGTCAACTAGAAGACATCCAAGTGACCGTCGAAGGCAGACTCAATCCCAATTATGTACGCGATCGCTTAGCATTAGGAGGACAAACTCCTTTAAATATTCCTCGTTTAGTGGAATCTTTACAACTGCTACAATTAAACCCAGTTATTGATAGTATTTCAGCTGAATTAACCCCAAGTCCACGTCCAGGTAATAATATTTTAGTGGTTAAAGTTGTCTCTGCCCGTTCTTTTTATCCGAGTCTTATTTTCGATAATGGCCGTAACCCTCAAGTGGGAGAAATTCGTCGGGGGTTTAATCTAGAAGAAAGGAATTTATTGGGGTTTGGGGATAAGGCAGAATTCAGTTATTTTAATACGGATGGAAGTGATGATATAGAAATTACTTATCAAGTTCCTGTGAATGTTTACAATGGAACCGTTGAGGTGGGATATAGAAGTTTAACAGGGGAAATTATTGAAGAACCGTTAGAGATTTTAGACATTAATTCTGATTATCAAAAGTATTTTTTTCGCTTTCGACAACCCATTATACAAACCCCCTCTCAAGAATTCACGTTAGGTTTAGATGTTGATCATCAAAAGAGTAAAACCCTCTATTTAGATGGACTTGCTTTTCCATCTCGGGGATCTGATACTAATGGAAGAACCCACATTTCTACGATTCGATTTTCTCAAGAATGGGTAGGAAGAACAGCAACGGAAGTGCTATCAGCAAGGTCAGAATTGAATTGGGGAATTGAAGCATTTGGCACTACAATACCTTTTGATTTTGAAGTTAATCCTGATACCCCTTACAGTAACTATTTTTTATGGCGAGGACAAGCACAATGGGTGAAATTATTAGCCGATGATACTTTATTAGTAGTTAGAAGTGATTTACAGCTTGCAGATCGTCCTATTGTTTCTTTAGAACAATTTTCGTTAGGTGGTTTAGGAAATGTTAAAGGATATCGTCAAAATTCTTTGTTAACAGATAATGGTGTTTTTGTTGGAATGGAACTACATTTTCCTGTTTATCGTCTCCCTAGAGATAAATTTGTGGTGCAACTTGTGCCTTTTTTAAACTATGGTCAAGGATGGAATAGTGGAAATGATCCTGATCCTCCTATTAATGAATTAGCTTCCGTTGGTGTCGGTTTACAACTCCAATATGGTAATTTTTTTAATGCCCGTATTGACTGGGCTAACCCCTTAGGAAAAGACTTGTTGCAAGGAGGTAATTCTTTACAAAATGATGGCATTTTTTTTACTATTACGATTAGTCCTTAACTAAGTCAGAAGACTGAAAAACCAACTCCCAAGCTCCAATCTCCCTGCTCCTCTGCTTACCCTACTAAAAAATAAAAATTCTTAACCGAGGAGTATTGGGCTATATCCCTGATAAAATCTAGCTTGTAGGTTTTTATGTCCCCACACCAGTTCCGTTAATTATTTTTGTCAGTAGAATCTTGTGAAGCAGAATTATTTGGAGAGTGGTTAAAAGCTTGACGATCTGGAAATAAAGTACATAATAGTTGATTAATATAAACTTGACCCACAACAGGAGCATTGTTATTATCAGGAGTACCATTGGGTTTGGTCGGAATTTCAGGAATTTCTATGACTTCTTCTAGTTCCGGTGCAGAATCTGCCCATAAGTCTTCCATTTCTTCGACAAATTCAGGTTTGTTAGTCTCAATTTTATTCGGTTGAGTATCTTTTTGATGATTATTAGTAATTACATGACCATTTTCTGAAGAACCATTATTATCTGCTTTTGTTTCTTCTAGAGACTCTGTTTCTGATGCTGAGAACTGACGAGAGCTATCACCCACTAATGATCCTGCTTCTATGGTGGTTCCTGACTCAATGGAAGTATTAATCACCGTTGTACAAGACCCCAGACAAACATTTTGGCCAATTTTACCTTGACCCACAATCAAAACCCCCGCCCCTAACATAGCACCGGATTCAATTTCAATGTCTCCTTGATAGGCATTAATTAAGGTTCCCATACCAATACAGGCCCCTTGGTGTATCACAATACGACAATTAGGGGCAGCTTGCAAAATAGTTCCAGGTGCAACAACAGCACCCTCATGGATAATAACCTCACCAATAATCGAAACGTCTGAACGACTTGGTGGTTGAATAAGGGGTAAAGGCATTACTTTATATCTCGTAGTGAGAAGGGGTAAGTCGCCTCACCCCTTCTACAAATCATTATGGACGTTGGATAATGGTTTCTAAAACACGCCGTTTGGCTTGAGGATCAATGCCGATCAAGCGCACATATTCCCCTTGATGTTCTGCTAAACAACCCTCTAAGGCTGCGATAACCTCAGTTTCACGGGTACTATCAATGGGAGAGCAACTTTGCCAAGACTTAGTACGGAAACGACGTTTATCGGCGTGTTCCGTTCCAATTTTATACCCTTGGTTGAGTAGGGAACGAACTTGGGCAACCGCTTCGCTAGTTAAATTACTGGTGGCGACACGACCATTGCCGTTAGTACTGCTTGAATAACTACCGGTTGGAGCAGAGACTGTCGCTGTAGCCGTTACTGTTCTTGCTCCATTATTGCTGGTTTGACCTGGCCGTTGAATAATGGTTTCTACCACCCGTCTCTTTGCTTGAGTATCGATACCAATTAAACGCACGTACTCTCCTGCATGTTCAGCTAAACAGCCTTCTAAAGCTGCAATCACTTCCGCTTCACGGATGCTATCGATAGGAGAACAGCTTTGCCAAGACTTGGTACGGAAACGACGTTTATTTGCGTGTTCCGTGCCAATTTTGTAGCCTTGGGAAAGTAAAGACCGTACTTGGGCGATCGCTTCAGAACTTAAACCGTCGCTGGCTGCTACCCCCCGTTTCGCTGTTCTAGGAGAAGCGACTCTGCTATTACTTTGAATAGTCCCAGATTCTCCTGGACGTTGAATAATGGTTTGAGATACCCGACGTTTAGCATCGGGATCAACACCGATCAAGCGAACGTATTCCCCTTGATGTTCCGCTAAGAGTCTTTGTATTTGGTTAATTACTTCAGATTCTCGCTTACTATCAATAGCAGGGCCAGTTAACCAAGATTTGGTTTTGAAACGACGACTGTTAGCATATTCTGTACTAACTGTCAAGCCTTGATGCAATAAGGCACGAATCTGGGAGGCAATATCATCTCCTACCTTACCATTACCATTACTGGCACTGCTAACAGGAGCATTAGTCACCTTACTCTTGGTGGTGGTCAGGCGACTGGGTTCTCCTGGGGTATCTTCAGGCCGTTGTACAATCACTTCGAGAACGCGACGTTTGGCTGCTTTATCAACCCCTAACAGACGAATATACTCCCCTTGATGATCTTGCAGAAAGGCTTCTAAGTCTCCTAATACTTGATCGGCGCGACCGTCAAAAGTCCCACCGGTTAACCAAGATTTTGTTTTAAAACGACGCTTATTAGCATATTCTGCCCCAATAGTATAGCCTTGGGACAGCAAGGAACGCACTTGAGCTACAATGTCTGAACTTAAACTCATACTTGTCACCGAATTTCTATAATCAGTCTGATTAATGTCTTTTATAGACTGCCCTAACTGTTGACGAATGGGGGTAATACAAGCCTTGTTTTCTGCGCACTGATACCCAGCCCGCAAAGCTTCATTAACTTGTACCACATGATGGGCAAAGTGCCGATCGCTATCTGTTACTTCAGGGAGGCGATCGGCTTGTTGTTGATTGGTAATGACAGCACCAGAGGGAACGTATTTTCCTGGAGGAATCTCTACGTCCTGAATCAAGGCGTGCATCATCACGATACAGCCTTGACCGACTCTGGCATTAAAAATAGTTGAGCGAAACCCAATAAAACAGTCATCCCCAATATAAGCAGGACCGTGAATCAACGCCATGTGAGTAATACAAGCTTGTTCACCGATCCAAACGGAATATTCTTGGCCATCATCTCCCACAACCCGTCCTTTTTCTAATCCATGAATCACAACACCGTCTTGAATGTTGGTTCCTTCACCGATATAAAAAGGAGTCCCCTCATCGGCTCTTATGGATGTTCCTGGGGCAATTAAAACGTTAGCCTCAACTTGAACATCTCCAATGAGGTTAGAAAAGGAATGTACGAATGCACTATCGTGGATTTTGGGTTCTGCGAGGGTTTGCGACCAAGGTGTCGGGGGTGCCGCCCTTTTGCGGACTACCATGACAATTTTCGTCCTCCTCCTTATAATTTAGTATCAGTTATTAGCAGACGCTTATGAGAGGCTTAACCTCGTTCTGCGTCTTTTTTGCTATACAATCGATTATTTTCCACCGTAACCGTATCAATAATTCCCACTACCAACGCATCTAAGGGACGGTGTTCCGTGCCATCGTCGATGCGAGCAGCACTACCTCTTGTTACTAATACCCATTCATTGACCCCTGCACCAACAAGATCACCAGCTACCTCATATTTAGGAAGTGGTTGCCCTTGAGCATCTATAAATTGAAGCAACAAGAGCTTTGTCCCTGTTAAACTGCGGGTTTTGTGGGTACTGACAACGGTACCTCGAACTTTGGCAATTTGCATTATGTTGGCGAATTACTGTCTATTTAGCGTCTAATGGGAACAGGATTGACACTTTCACGGAATTGTTCTACTGCTTCGGTGTAACGAATGGGTAAGACGTATTCGAGGTTTTCGTGGGGTCTAGCGATGATATGGGTGGATAACACTTGTCCACCGTTAACTCGGCCAGCATTGTCGATACCCGCAGCAACGGATGCCTGAACTTCTGAAACGTCACCCCGTACAATTACGGTAACACGACCACTTCCGATTTTTTCATAGCCCACTAGGGTAACACGGGCTGCTTTTACCATCGCATCTGCTGCTTCTACCACAGCAGGGAAACCAAGGGTTTCTACCATTCCAACAGCAATTGACATGAGTTTTTTCTCCTATAATTGATGATTGACTGTTTAATTCACCGTTCTTGTTGAATCAATACGGCTAATAGGCTCTAAACTGTTCCACTTCCTCGGTGTAGCGAATGGGTAGCACATATTCGAGGTTTTCATGGGGACGGGCGATAATGTGGGTAGATAAAACTTCTCCCCCATTGACTCGGTTGGCGGCATCGATACCCGCAGAGACGGACGCTTGCACTTCTGAAACATCGCCCCGCACAATGACCGTAACACGAACGCTTCCAATTTTTTCATAACCTACTAAGGTAACACGGGCTGCTTTTACCATCGCATCTGCTGCTTCTACTACAGCAGGAAAGCCCTTTGTTTCGATCATTCCAACGGCAATTGGCATTTTTAACTATCCTCGCTTTAAGGCCAAAACTAAATTTAATTAATGAGAAGCTACCATAAATTTTTCGTTCACCCGTTGGCTCTAGGCGGTAGAAAAAGCAGAAAAATGGTTGTCAGACTGGAGAATCTTTAAGCTGATAGATATATTTACCTAATGGCTTTTCTGATCTAATCCTGCTGAAACTTACTTTTTCCAGTGTCAAAAGACTGGGGAAAAATTTTCACGGGAGTAGCTAACTTATCAACCTTCTATATAAACAATAGAGAACCTTGGCCCCTTTGACAATATAAATCGCTATGATATTTTCTAATCTGATGGTTAATGAAAGTTAATAGTTAGGGGTAAATCTAGCCGTAATCTTGTCTTAGCTATGAGTGAGAGTTTTTCTTTGCATAGATTAAACGTTAAATTGTTAATACCTATTATACTTCCCACCCCTCCCACACTCCCTCAACCGAAATATTGATAAATGAGTCTCCCCCGTGAGCGTAAGTTTGTGCCTTCCCAGCAGTACACATACAAAAATACTATATTAGGATGAAAGAATAAAAAACCCACTTCTAAAGCATTAGAAGTAGGTCGGTTATGACGGCAATTAATTAATATCAGTATTGAGGAACATTTGGATCAACTTCTTGACTCCATGCAGTGATACCACCCTTCACATTGGTTCCTTGTACTCCTGCTTCTTGAAGAATTTTTAACGCTTTTGCTGATCGCCCTCCCATCTTACAATGGGCAATGACACGGTGAGCCTTAGCCAACGCTTTCACTTTCTCGATCCCTGAACCTTCTTCAATGTCAGGTAAAGGAACTAACACAGAACCAGGAATACGTGCAATTTCGTATTCATTAACATTACGTACATCAATTAATACAAACGCATCAGCCCCATGATCCATTAATTCTTTGAGATCCTTGACGCTAATTTCAGGAATCGCTGCTTTTTCTTCCGTTTCTGCTGCTTGGGCTTGAGGAATACCACAAAACTGTTCATAATCAACTAATTCTTCAATTACAGGCCGTTCTGGATTGGGTCGCAGTTTCAGTTCCCTGAAAGTCATATCCCAGGCGTTATACAACAATAAACGCCCACTCAGGGTATTTTTTGCCCCTAAAATAATTTTAATGGTTTCAGTGGCTTGAATGGTGCCGATAATGCCAGGTAATACCCCTAACACTCCTCCTTCTGCACAGGAAGGAACCATTCCAGGTGGGGGAGGTTCAGGATATAAGTCGCGGTAGTTGGGACCCCCTTCGTAGTTGAATACTGTTGCTTGGCCTTCAAAGCGGAAAATTGACCCATAAACGTTGGGTTTATTCAATAACACACAAGCATCATTGGTAAGGTAGCGAGTGGGAAAATTATCGGTTCCGTCTACGATCACGTCATAAGGTTCCATGAGCTTGAGGGCGTTTTCCGAAGAAAGCCGAGTTTCGTACAAATCCACCTGACAAGCGGGATTTATCTCTAAAATTCGATCTTTTGCTGATTGAATCTTAGGTTTACCCACCCAAGAGGTTCCATGAATAATTTGACGTTGTAGGTTAGAACTGTCGACAATATCAAAATCAACAATCCCGATGCGTCCAATACCAGCAGCAGCAAGATATAGTAAAAGGGGAGAACCTAAGCCTCCCGTTCCGATACAGAGAACACTGGCAGCTTTTAAGCGTTTTTGACCGTCTAGCCCCACTTCTGGCAAGATAATGTGGCGAGAGTATCTTTCAATCTCTTCTTTGTTGAGTTCTATTGCTTCTAAATTAGGATTTAGCATAGGCGTTGTCATTAATTGACCTAATAACGCACGGTTTTTTGAGGGGCGTGAATTATCATTCTAGCAGATTTCACTGAGAGATTTGACTGCATATTAAGGCTTCTGAGAGAACTTTATAAACTCTTTAGATTTTTATCGTTGACTTCACCTGAGAAGTTTTCAAAATCAATTAATATTAAAGTCCAGACCAAAAAGTTATGCTTTAGAATCTGGTATGAGGATTTTAGACTCATAAAGCAGTGATTTAGCTTGTTAGAAAAGCTAAGAAAATGAATGTTTAAGTAATTAATATTTAAGTTAATTAACCAATTGTCCGTAGTCTTTGACTCAAGGAAACAGAGGCAACTCGCGGATCGTTGTCGAGGTTGTGTAGTTCGGCTGAATAAGTTGTGCCTGTAAATAAACATGGCGACAGGCGGTTGCGTAAATTTACGCCGCCTGGAACGTAGTTGTCCTCATTCACCCTAACAATAATCTCCAGTTCTTGATTCTCGGAAGTAATAGAGGATAAAATTGAAGACCCTCCCTTAATTTTGCGATAATTAGGAATCGCAGTAGTTTGAAAGTTTGTGAAATCTAGTGACATTGTTTTTTCTTAAATTAAAATACAGTTCATTCTACTGTAATTATAACTTACATATCTATCTTGCGTTTATCAAAAACATCGATGATGGTAGGGATTTTTCCAAGAAAAAAGCTTTGTAACGAGGCTTGACATCCTCGATACAAAAGCCACTTCTAAATTCCTTAAGTGCCAGCTAGATCCGCATAACCTCTTGGATAGCTTGAGCAGCTGAAACACGCCCAAATCCATAACGTTCGTGCCAATCATTATTGCCCTGGGTATCCTTACGGGCTGTTGATGTTAGAATATCTCTAATCTGATCAATGCTGAGGTCTATATTTCTTGATCGCGCTTCAGCCAACATTAAGGCAATTAATCCAGCCACAGCAGGAGCAGCCATACTGGTTCCATCCATCACCCGAGTGCCAGTCTCTGTTGAAGATTTAGCAGCCCGTACGTTGTGGCCTGGGGCTGAGACTTCAGGTTTCTGACGTCCATCACGGGTAGGTCCTGCACTAGAGAAATATGATAATGGTCGACTGCGTTTATGTGCATCGTAAGAACCAACAGCAATGCAAAGTTTTCCACAAGAAATAGAACCTAATGTGCAGTCATTGTTATTATTCTTAGTAAACTTTGACTGAACGGGATTATCCCGTTCGATCCATGCGTGGAAATTTCCATCAACAACATGATCACCCTCAAGACGAACTTTAAACAATCCACTCTTCACACCGGCCGATAAAAAAATGCCAATGTTGTTATCACCATTATCAGGGTCATGCAGGCGATTAGCAACTAATGCTATGACTATGCCATTCTTTTTAATTTCTATACTTGGGTCACCTGGTGCTACCGTAGCGATAACCTGTCCATTGGGGGCAAGAAATTCAACCGTAAAGCGATCTTGGCGAGAATACCATATTTCAAGCTCAATCGACCGTTGCAGTGTATTTAAAACCTCCCAATCAATTTCAATGGTTCCTCCTTGAACTAGCTTTCCAGAGTTATGAATACCATGATCATAGGAATTTCCAGCTGCTATGGTAACAGCACGGTTGTCGGCTGCACGCAACAAACTATCAATCCCCAAATCAACTAAGGTTTTTCCATCATGAGGGCCACCATTGGTTCCTAAGCTGATATTAACAACACAAGGGCGATCTTTAGCTTTCTGAAAAATATATTGTATTGCCTCTAGTAAACGCACAGAGTCCCCAAAGGAATGGTCTAATAAGTCAGCGGGTGCCTGTGGATCCTTGGCATGGGAAATATTAACAAAAATCAGATCCGCTTCAGGTGCCATTCCTGCTACACCAGTGCCATTACCGTTCCCAGCAGCAATATCCATTACATGAGTCCCATGAGAACCAGGATCAGCTGGATTTTCAAACCGAGCAGGGTTATAACCCATATTACCGTAAGGATCGTTGGTTTGCAAAGCCAAATCAATCTCACGCGAAGAAAACTCACGACCATAGCGATAAGGAGAAGGACTGGAAAAGGAAGTTGGCCCATCTTGATACCAAAATGATTCAATTCGAGTGGTCCCGTTACTATTACGAAAATTTTTATGAACCACATCAATCCCGTAATCAATCACACCCACAACCACACCTTTTCCTCCCTCTGTTTGATGATCAAACGGTAATGGTGGAGAGGTTGCTTCAGTTTCTTGAACCGTCGCATCCAGCAAAGGATATAATGGTTGTGCAGCCTTCAAGCTTTTCACGAATGTAGTGTTTTTTACGTTCTCTATCCGTCGACGTGGAATACGCCCAGTTACGATAAATTCCTTATCAGGGGTTTGACTAATTAGGTTGGGTTCACGAACTTCACTTAAACCTTCCCAATCGTCAAAGCTTGTCACGTTTGCAATAACTGATACTTCATCAGACTGATTTGAAGAAGTTGCTGCCCTCTGAATCCCAGATTGAGTACAGACAACTTCATACTGAAGTCGAGGATCTAAATCTGGACTAACCCGACTACGAGTTGTTTGTGTTTCAGAAAAAGTAAAAGTTTGTTGCGCTGTCATTTCTTTAGATTCTCCTTTTAATCAAGTGATGAGTTCCTTGAAATTCTGACTATATGATGACGATTTAAGCTGAAAAATCCAGGTTTATGCGCTAATTTTACTTCATTATCTCTTCAAATTGATCCCTCGTAATTACTGGCAACTGATCTATGATAGATAATGTCATAAAACTTTACTTATCTTCATGAGTGAGACGTTGTATCCCCTCAGACAAATCAAAAAAACGGTCAAAAAAACAGTATTATTCGGCAATAAACCCAGTGCTGAACTATTTGCTATCCTCAGCGTTTATTTTGTACAAGGAATCTTAGGTTTAGCCCGTTTAGCAGTGAGTTTTTTCCTCAAGGATGATTTGGGGTTAACCCCTGCCCAAATGGGTGCATTAATGGGTATTGCTGCGGTTCCTTGGGTGATAAAACCGCTTTTTGGCTTTATTTCGGACGGTTTGCCTATCTTTAGCTATCGTCGTCGTCCTTATTTGGTGATTTCAGGACTATTAGGTAGTTTATCCTGGATATTGTTGGCGACAGCAGTAACTAATGCTTGGTTAGCTACGGTTACGCTGTTGTTGACCTCTATTTCTGTGGCTATTAGCGATGTTATTGTTGACTCTTTAGTGGTAGAAAGGGCCAGAAAAGAGTCTTTAGGTCAAGCAGGATCGTTACAATCCTTAACTTGGGGAATGTCTGCTTTTGGGGGGTTAATTACAGCCTATTTAAGTGGTTGGTTACTCGAACAATTTAGCAATCAAACCGTATTTGAAATTACAGCAATTTTTCCTTTCATTGTGTGTATAGCTGCTTGGTTTATTGCAGAGGAACCTATTAGCAAAGATAAATTAATTTCTAAACAAGATCAGTCGTTAGTTAAACAACAAATAAAACAGGTTTGGCAAGCTATTAAACAAAAATCAATTTTACTGCCAACTGCCTTTGTTTTTCTTTGGCAGGCTACTCCCAATGCTGACTCTGCTTTTTTCTATTTTACTACCAATGAATTAGGATTTGAACCTGAATTCTTAGGGCGAGTTCGTCTGGTAACTAGCGTTGCTGCGTTGTTAGGAATATTTGTGTATCAACACTTTCTTAAAAATGTTTCCTTTAGAAATATTTTAGGTTGGAGTGTAGTAATTTCTTCTGCTTTGGGAATGACCATGTTATTGTTAGTTACCCATACGAACCGACTACTCGGAATTGAGGATCATTGGTTCAGTTTAGGGGACAGTTTAATTTTAACAGTTGCTGGTCAAATTGCTTTTTTACCTATTTTAGTTTTATCAGCTAGATTATGTCCTAAAGGTATCGAAGCCACTTTATTTGCTTTATTGATGTCCATTATTAACCTAGCAAGTTTATTATCCCATGAACTAGGGGCATTGATAACCCATTGGTTAGGAGTAACTGAAACTAATTTTGATAATCTTTGGTTATTGGTTATTATTACTAACTTATCTACTTTATTACCCTTACCCTTAGTCAAGTGGTTGCCTAATAATGATCCCCAGCAAGAAGAAATCAATAATGAAGAAAATACAAGTTACATGAGTGAAGCTTATGAAGGACATCCATTAGGTGCCGTTCCTAATAATGCTATAATACCTGAAGTTTTACCCTAATTTGTTACCAACGAGAATAAGTAAACTGTTTTGAAAACAACAAGAAATCATGACAAACCTAATTGACAAAAAAACGAAAAACTTATCCTATAACCCTCAACAATGGCAACAAGGTTATCAGTCTCAACCCAATGAATATGACTATTTTATTGAGGATATAGATGGTAAAGTTCCTGAACAATTACAAGGAACTTTCTTTAGAAACGGACCAGGATTATTAGATGTACAAGGAATCCCGTTACAACATCCTTTTGATGGAGATGGGATGATTTGTGCCATTTCTTTTTTACCTAATGGAAAAGTTCATTTTCGTAATCGTTTTGTTCGTACAGAAGGGTATGTCCAGGAGCAAAATTCAGGTGAAATGCTTTATCGGGGAGTATTTGGAACCCAAAAGCCGGGGGGATGGCTCAACAATGTTTTTGATGTTAAAGTAAAAAATATTGCTAATACTAATGTCATTTATTGGGGCAAAAAATTACTGGCACTTTGGGAAGCTGCTGAACCTTATCGACTTGATCCTAAAACACTAGAAACTGTTGGAATAGACTATTTAGATGGTGTATTAAACTCTGGTGATTCTATTTCTGCACACCCATGTTTTGATCCTGCTTCTAAATTAAATAATGGTGAACCTTGTTTAGTTAATTTCTCCATTAAACCAGGACTTTCCAGTAAAATCACTATCTATGAATTTGCCCCAAATGGTAGCTTACTAAGTCGTCATTCCCATACCGTTCCTGGGTTTTCGTTTATCCATGACTTTGCCATTACTCCTAATTATTGTCTTTTTTTACAAAACCCTGTTACCTTTAATCCTTTTCCCTATATTTTAGGGTTTAAAGGCGCAGGGGAATGTGTTGATTTCCATCCCAAAAAACCCAGTAAATTGATTATTATTCCCAGAACTTCTCCTGATGAAAAAATGAAAACTTTAGAAATAAATTCAGGATTTGTCTTTCATCATGTTAATGCTTTTGAAGAAGGAAATAATATCTATTTAGATTCAATTTCATATCAATCTCTTCCTCAAGTTCAACCTGACACTGACTACAAAGAAACTGATTTTGAACGTTTAGATCCTGGACAAATATATCGCTTCAAAATTAATTTAGACAGGGAAACTGTTAACAAAGAAATGCTTGAAAGTCGTTGTTGTGAATTTCCTTATATTAATCCAAATAATATAGGTAGAAACTATCGCTATTTATTTACCGGAACTGCTCATAATGATCAGGGAAATGCACCCTTGCAAGCCATCTTAAAACTAGACTTATTAACAGGTAAAAAACAGATACATTCTTTTGCACCACAAGGTTATGTCGGGGAACCCATTTTTGTCCCCAAACCCAATGCAACTTCTGAAGATCAAGGATGGGTTTTAGTCATGATTTATGATGGCCATAAACACCGTTCTGATATTGTTATTTTAGATGGAGAAAATCTAGAAAAAGAACCCATTGCTACTTTACATCTGAAACATCACATTCCCTATGGGTTGCATGGAAACTGGACATCTGAAGTATTTATCTAATATAAATAAGGGACAATTAATCAATTGTCCCTAACTATTTTGATAAATTTTTAGTGAATAAAAATCTTATCCAATTAATCACTAAGACACTTCTAAAATTAAAGACTTATCTCCTTGTTGAGTTTTCCCCTGTTCTAATAGTTCTAAAAAATGATTAATCTTATCAAAATCATAAGGAAAAGGAGGTTCCATCGGTCGATAATCTAAAGGATGAGACTCACCATGACGTAACACAGCATTCACTAATAAACAGTCTTCTGAACTTAAATTAATTGCCCCATGAGGAATCCCTGGAGGAATAGTAACCACTTGGGGATTATGTTCGCTTAAGGAAATATAATGATACTGTTTATTGTGCAGTGCAACCAGAATAAAACTACCCCGAACCACTAATAATTGATCCGTTTGAAAATGGTGTACAAACAGTTCATCAATGGTTCCACTGGGAACCTGCACTAACATGGTTTGATCACTAGATTGTGGGGTATAAAATTGTGCCATTCCTCCTTGGATCGATTCTAGTTTACGTAGGGATACTCCTTTTTTTAAACTCATATTAATTCTCCATTTTTTTCACTTTTTTTCTATGGTAACAATTCTTACCGTAAAAATATGTAAAAAAAATTACACAAAGTTATCATTATGTGATATGTCTTAACAATTGGAGTAAATTAGTTCTATATTGATCGATGTAAAATAAACTCATATTGACTATAACTTTAAATTATTAAATGAAAAAACTTGAAAAAATCTTAAGTAAAGTAATCATTCTCTAAGAAAATCAACAGTTTTCTTCTCCTTTTTCAACCTATAATCGTAACTATCTAAATTCTAGACTGAATTTTCAGAGAGAGACGTATGAAACATCTAACAAAAGGCTTGTTAGTCCTGATAATTTGTGTATACTCTATTACACTGTTTATCACACCAGCTATAGCTAGTGTTAAATTAAATGGGACATTTGTAGCAGACAAATCCTGTGAAGCATTACAATCAATTAGACGAAAAACTAACCCTGGTAATGTGTTCGTTAACCCTGATGAAACCTATGAAGTTGTTGCTAAAAATAAAGAGGATGCGTCCCATTATCAAATCAAAATTAATGGAGTTGAACCTACAGCCCGTTGGGTAGCAGTAGATTGTGGACGAGTCATTGCTGACTCTTTACCTCCTGTTGTGATCTCTAATGAAGATTATTTATTAGCCTTAAGTTGGCAACCTGCTTTTTGCGAAACTCGTCCCAACAAAACAGAATGTTTAACTAAAGATACTAACACTTTTGAAGCCAGTCATTTTGTTTTGCATGGTTTATGGCCTCAACCTCGTTCAAATGTATATTGTGGTGTTAGTGATGATATTATTACTCTTGATAAAGATAGTGACAAATGGCTAGAAATGCCTCCCATCGAATTATCAGAAGAAACCTGGGATGAGTTAAGTGAAAAAATGCCTGGGGTTGCCTCTGGTTTACACCTCCATGAATGGTATAAACATGGAACTTGTTATTCAGAATCCCCTGAAGAATATTATCAAGAATCTATAGCTTTGTTAGATCAAGTTAATGCGTCTGCTGTCCGTGATTTATTTGTAGAAAACCTTGGCGAAACACTAAAGGCTAAAGAAATTAGTCAACCCTTTGAGGGTGCATTTGGCGTAAATTCAGGGGATAAAATTGCGGTAAAATGTCGTAATGATTCTGACGGCGATCGCAATAATATGATTACTGAATTATGGATTAATCTTGAGGGTGAAATAGAAGCAGATACCTCAATCAATCAACTTCTTGAAAATGCGTCTGATGCACGTTTAGGTAGTTGTGAAGGAGAAATCGATCCGGCCCCAGTTAATGAAGCTTAGACTTCACAAATTTCTTTAATATGGCTTATAAATGTATTTTTATAAGCCATGTTTGGAGCTTATACCAATTTTCTTTATTAACAACGCGAGGCTCAAGTTTTACTCCTTTTTCTTCCAAATATTTATGTTCCATTTCAGCTTCTTGCTCCAACAAAGCTTGATGAGATTGACAATAATCAATGACTTCAAAAATAGCCTGAAGCGGTAAATCCCAATTCTCTGCCGCTTCAGAAGGAGTATCTTCATTAACGAACATATCAGACCAAACTGTTCTCGCTCTTAGTTTGCGCCCTTTAATATAAAGCTGCTTCCGCCAAGAATCGGGTCGAGCTTCAAGATATTGCCATTGTGTTTTGGTGGGCTGATTTTTCATAATTGCTGATTTCGATTTACATGGAGAATCGGGTGATGACAATCTTCGTGGAGAATTCGGCAATGATGAACTCTTCGGTGGATCAGGAAAAGATTATCTAGAAGGTGGATGGGGTAACGATACCTTAACAGGGGGTTCTGAAGCTGATACCTTTTACTTCTATAAACCTCAAGATGGCATTGATACTATCACTGATTTTAATTGGCAAGAAGGAGACAAAATAGAAGTGTTAGGTTCGGGTTTTGGTATTGGAGCTAATGATTACAGTAAGTTTTCCTTTGACGCAATTACAGGTGCATTATCTTTTGATGGAACTCAATTTGCATCATTACAAGCAAATTCAGGTTTTCTAATTAGTTGGGACATTGATATTAATGCTACGCCACCCTTATTCTAATTCAAGCTTTAATTGAATGATATACAATGATCGTCTTTCCTTATTTCAAAGGCGATCGCTTTTTATTGGTTTATTTTTTTAACAAGTCAAAAAATTTTTTTTTGTCAATACCAATATCTTGAATCATTCCCATCAAAGTACCTTGCTTTAAATTTTTTCCCGAATGAATAGGAACAACAACTCTATTCCCATGATTATTTTTATAAATAGCATGACTTCCTTTTTGACGATCCAGAAAAAACCCTAATTTTTCAATGACCTTAATAAAATCTTTCGCGTTAACACTAGGAAAATTGCTCATACTAAAATGCTTAATGGTTTAACAATCAAATCTTCTTTCGGTATTGGTTGATTATCAGCCATCAAACTTTCAATATATAATTCCATTGCTTCTGTTATATTTTGGATTGCTTCTTCAAAAGTATCTCCTTGAGAATGACAACCTTTGAGAATAGGACAAAAAGCGTGATAACCGCCATCTTCTTCTTTTTCTAGAATAACAGTGTAACTATAAGTTTGTTTTTTGTTATTTTCCATAATCGTCCCCATAACCTTCACTATTATTTTAGCGTTTCTCGCAATTATTTATTATATCTTTTTTCACCTTTCTTGATTTCAACTTGCCATATTAATGCGATCGCTTATAGATTGGTTGGCGATCGCTTGATTAAACTCATCAAACCCTCTTGGTAAAAATGCTACTTTTCTCATAACATTTCAGGATCAACATAGATATAATTTTCGGGATTTTTCAATTCTTCTATGGTCTCAGTTAAATATTGACGATTGGCTTCTGTTGAAAGTAAGTATTCAGTTTCATCAATTTTTACATTTTCTTCTATTAATAGAATTGCTTCGACCACTGTTCCTTCAGGTAAATTTAAACAAGGAAGATCAAGACGACCATTTTTAACAGTCACTTTGTATTTTAAGGCATTCATGGAATTATTAAGTTATAAAACTTGACTAGGGCTAGGAATTAAATCAATTAACCTCATTTACTATTATAGCGTTTGTCTGATGATTAATTATATCTTTTTCTATCTTTCTTGATTTCGACTTGCCATATTAATGCGATCGCTTAATTCTGATAACTGTTGAGATAAATCCCAATCTTTCTTTTGTAATTTAGATATTTTATCACAACTATATAACACCGTTGTATGGTCTTTACCTCCGAATTCTTCCCCAATTCTCGGTAAACTTAAATCGGTATGTTGACGCATTAAATACATTCCTATTTGTCTAGCTAAACTAATTTCTCGACGGCGTGAACTTCCTTTTAAATCTTCTACTGAAACATGGAAATTTTCAGCAATAATATTAATAATAATCTCAGGAGAAACAGAAATTTGTTCCATGGGAGGATTTAAAACAGGAGCAATATTTTCAACTGTCATCGATAGTCCAGAAATCGAAATATAAGTCACTGCGCGAATTAAAGCTCCTTCTAACTCTCGAATATTAGATGTATAATTTGTGGCAATATATTCGATAACATCTCGTGGTAATCTAATGTTTTCATACTCTGCTTTTTTCTGTAAAATTGCCATTCTCGTTTCTAAATCTGGAACTTGAATATCAGCAATTAATCCCATAGAAAAACGAGAGACTAATCTATCTTGTAAACTGGGAATTCTTTTGGGAGGACGATCAGAAGCAATTACTACTTGTTTTCCTGCTTCATGTAAAGTATTAAAGGTATGAAAAAACTCTTCTTGGGTGTATTCTTTCCCTTCAATAAATTGAATATCATCCACTAATAAAATATCTGCGGTACGATAATGTTCCCTAAAACTTTCCATACTATCTTGACGAATAGAGGTAATTAAATCATTGGTAAATTGTTCCGTAGACACATAAAAAACATTAGCATTGGGATATAATTCTAGACGATAATGGGCGATCGCTTGCATTAAATGGGTTTTTCCTAATCCAACTCCACCACATAAAAATAAAGGGTTAAATTCCCTTCCAGGTGATTCAGCAACCGCTAAAGATGCAGCATGGGCCATTCTATTTGTTGGACCGACTACAAAGCGAGAAAAATTATAACGAGGATTTAATTGACTGAGTTTTGGAGATTCTTGCTCCCTTTTATCCTGAACTTTTTCAGAAGATAAATTGTACTTATTTTTATCAACAATTCTTAGATTCTGTTCTTGTGCTGTTGTTAATTTTACTGTAACAGGATAACCAACAATTGCTTCAACTTCTTCTACAATTAGAGTATAATAAGTCTTTTGTAAATGATTGAGAATAAATGGATTTTCTACTTGAATAACTAAACAATTATCTTGCCAATTTTGTACAATTGCTGAAGCAATCCAAGTTTCAAACGCAGTAGGATTTAATCGTAATTTAAGACGATCAAGAACTTGATTCCAAATATATTGGGGTGAAATAGTCATTCTTAAAATTAAACTTTAACATTGGAAGACTATTTTGACATACCATTCAACAGAGAATTCATATTCTCATCTTAGATGCCAAAAATGTTTTAGACTAATTAACAATTTGATGTATCCCAACAACGGGACAATAACTTAACAAACAATAAAAACAATGGTTAGAGATTAAGGATAGTAAAAAATGAAATTATAACAGTTTCTCTAAAGTTGTCCAATAACCCAAAAAAAAAGTCATAATAGATATATACTGTTTAAGATAGATTAAAGTCTATGATAAACTCAAATTTAGAAATTGCTCAAGTTGGTAATCCTATTTTAAGACAACAGGCTCAATATGTTACCAATATTAGTGATGAAAAGTTACAACAATTCATTGACACCTTATTAACCACAGCAATGGATGCAAAAGGTGTGGGTATTGCTGCACCACAACTGTCTCAATCTTATCGTTTATTTATAGTTTGTTCCCATCCTAACCCTCGTTATCCTGATGCACCATTGATGGAACCCACCGTTATGATTAACCCCCGTTTACTGTCTCATTCTCAAGAAAGGGTTAAAGGTTGGGAAGGATGTTTAAGTGTTCCAGGAATAAGGGGTTTAGTACCTAGATATCAAACCATTACAGTTGAATATTTAGATCGTTATGGAAAACTACATCAGCAAGAATTGACTGATTTTATTGCTAGGATCTTTCAACATGAATTAGATCATCTCAATGGTATTCTTTTTATTGATAGGGTAGAAAATAAAGAAGATTTAGTCTATAACCAACAAGAAAAATAGAATCAATAATGTCTTCACTTTTTTGAAGCAATGATCAGTAATAATACCAATGACAATGATAATTATTTCCTTTACACTTTTAAGTAAAGTATTTTACACTAAAGTTGATTATGTTGCGTCGTTTTATCTGGTTAATGCCTTTAGCCATAGGACTTTTTCCTCTTTCTGTTCAAGCCTTTCCTACCTCTCCTCAAATTAATAAATTAGCCCAAAGAATTTGTCGACTCCCTAGTCAATCACCCCAAGCATTTCAAGAGTCAATGCTGAAAGAAATGATACAAGAAATGGGAGGATGGATGAACGAAGGAAACTTAACTTTTGAAGAAATGAATGATAAAAATACCTTGATGAAAATAGGGAATGAAGTGGCTTTAGAGATGTATGATATTTGTCCTGATCGGGTAATAGAACTGGGTAATCAATATAGTAATGGAACTTTATAAAACATCAATTATTAATCTTAATTAATGTATGTTTTTAGTTAATCAGGTAACCAACTTGACCTAATTTGTTCAACGGAATAGGGACATTTTTCAGGAAAATGCCATTCTGATAACCCTGTTTCGTTGACTGCATCTGCTTTAGCGCGACGATAGTTTCTCTCAAATTCTTCTCCTGTCCAATATTTTTTTAAGGAAGGGGTGTCTTCAAGATAAAAAGTAAGATTATTTCTTTCTCTGCGAATAGTGGTTAACCAAGAATTAGAACGTTTTTCGGGTTGATATTCCCATTTTAAGAGATGATGAATAATTAGACGAATCGCTGATAGAAATTTATCCCTTTCTCGTTTACTCAAGTCTTCTATTTCCTCAATAATATTGTCCCAGTCTACTTGAGCATATTGTTTTTGTTTAATCAGCTTAACTTGTTGTTCAACCCATTCATTAATATCAGTTTCATATAAACTCATGAATTCACTCCTTTTAGCATAGGGGACATAACACTATGTTAAGATAAAGAGGCAATTCCCTGAGACTTTCCACCCTTTCCACACTCCCCACACTCACTTAGTCGCAATTTTGATACCATCAATTAAATAGCCTTAGAAAAAGACTGTTCCTTACGTCCTTTGAGATAGGGATCAAATATTGCAGCAATGTTTCTGATTAACCAGCGGCCTGTATTAGTGACTTCGAGGCGATCGCTATGTAAATGAATTAATCCATCAGCTTCTAAGGGTTTAAGATCGATTAATTCTTGGGCAAAATATTCGTCAAAATCAAGATCAAAATTGAGGTTATATTTCTCTTCAATGCGATCTTTATAAAGTTGAGATTGACACATTAATTCCATAATAACAGCCCGACGAATGATGTCATCTTTACTTAAGGTAACACCTTTTTCAATGGGTAAATGTCCCTCATCTAAGATTTTATAGTAGTCTTTAATCTTCTTATGGTTTTGAACATAGACATCATGTAACATACTAATTGATGTCATACCAAAGGCAAAAAGATCAGATTCTGGTTTTGTTGTATAACCCTGGAAATTACGGTGTAAATCACCTTGTGATTGGGCGATCGCTAACTCATCATTGGGTTTAGCAAAGTGATCCATTCCGATGAATAAATAATCATTATTGTTGAATTCTTCGATGGTCATTTGTAAAATGGCTAACTTCTCTGACGCATTGGGAAGTTCATCAACGGGTAGATTCTTTTGTGCGGGTTTTATCCAAGGAATATAAGCGAAGTTAAAGACAGCAATGCGATCAGGATCGAGTTCTATAGTCTTTTGAACTGTCTTTTTAAAGGTGTGTCTTGTTTGATAAGGTAGTCCATAAATGAGGTCAACATTAACACTTTCAAACTCAGCTTCTCGCATCCAACCCATGACATTAAATAGCATTTCTTCGGGTTGAATACGGTTAATTACTTTTTGTACTTTGGGATCAAAATCTTGAATCCCAAAACTAATCCGATTAAATCCTAACTTTCTCAAGAAAAAGACAAAATTACGATCAAGATATCGGGGATTTACTTCAATAGATATCTCGGCATTTTTATCAATATTAAAGTTCTTAACTAACGTATTAAATAACTGATCAATTTGAGATTGATTTAAGTAATTTGGTGTTCCTCCTCCCCAATGAATTTGATTAACTGAGCGATCAGAGGAAATTAATTGGGCGGTTCTTTCTATATCTTTAATTAAATATTCTAAGTAAGGAGGGGCAACTTTTTTATTTCCTGTAATAATTGTATTACAACCACAAAAATAACAAGCTGTTTCGCAAAAAGGAATATGACAATAGAGAGAAAGGGGTGTTTTTTTATGATTTCCTGCTGCAATTCCTGCTCTAAATTCGGGTTCTCCTACCTTGGTTTTAAGTTCTGTTGCAGGGGGATAACTGGTATATCTCGGTAAAGATTTATCATATTTCTTAATTAAACTTTGGTCAAAGTTAATAGTTCTAGCTGTTAAGTTCATGGTCTTAATTAGCCTCTCAATAGTTGAAAAATTAGGTAGGATAGATCATAAAAAAAAAGGGAAGTCAGTTTAATAAAAATAGCAACTCAATTGTTTATTTTTCTGACTTTTTCCCTTTGTAATAACAGGATTGACAGCTTTATTCTGCAACCGCTACATTATGGGGATGACCATGACCATGAGGATGTTCTGTTGCCCCAGGAATGGCTTGACGAGTGATTAATTCAAACACATGATCGCCGATGGCTTCTTTGACATCAGCTTCTAATTCATGAACCACATCACAGTTTAATTTAAAGGCATGGTTTGCTTCATCAACAATCTTCTGTTCTACAGTTTCATCGATAGGTAAAGCATTTAAACCATCACGATATTTTCCTTTGAATTCTCGTCTTGCTTCTGCGGTAGCAATTTGCTCAAATTCATAGAATTGAGTTCCTTGATCCCCAGGTAATTCTAAGGCTGAACGGGCAATATTTTTTAAGCTTTGTCCCCCAGATAAGTCACCCATATAACGCACATAGGAATGGGCAACTAATAAAGCAGGTTCCGTTTGAGAAACTTCCCGAATTCTTGCTACATAAGTTTGACCTGCAACTGATGGAAAAATATCGGCTGCCCAATTTTCTCCGTAATAGTATTCTAGGTCTTTTACTAAGTTTTGCTTACGGTTTAATTCAGGGAAATAAATGTTACTAATAACGGGATCGTCTTTATGGCGTTCTAATTCTTCTTCTAGGGTAGAATATAAGAAATAAAAGTCAGCTAAAAGTTTACGGAAGGGTTCTCTTTCGACAATACCCTTGAGAAAACACTTGGTAAAGGCTGTATTCTCTGCTAGGGTGTGAGAATGACTGGTTCCTTCCCGAAGCTTGAGGGCTAAGTTATTACTCATGATCAATACCTCTTATTAGCAGTCAGACGTTAGACTTTAGACAAAGATTACTCTTTCGATCCTCAGCCATCAAACCACTGCTTTAATTTCTATTTCAGTTTATTACTATACAGTTATATTATCACTTAACTGCTAAATGTAGCAAAACTTAACATAACCCCCGAGTCAGTTTCGATCAATATTCTTAAATTTAATAGAAAAGAGAATTATATTAGCTATAAAAAGAGAAAGAAATAATCAAGAGGTCAATATGTTAGAACTTGGTCAAGAATGCTTCCCTGAAGATGAAGAACAAACCATTGAAGAATTAGTCAAAATATTTGAATTTTTGATGAGAGATTATCGGTTTTCACCTACCCCAAGAACACAACACCCAAAAAGTCATGGTTATGTTCAAGGGGAATTTATTATTGAAGAAAATATTCCCGATCAATTCAAAGTAGGAATTTTTTCTACAGCGAAAACTTATCCCGTGTGGGTTCGTTTTTCTAATGGTAGCGGTTTCTCTAGTGAAGATGGAAAATTTCAACCGGATACAACGGGAGATATTCGAGGGGTTTCGATTAAATTAATGGAAGTTGAAGGAAAGAAAGCATTTGAAGATTCTGCACCCAATGAACAAGATTTTATTGCAGTTAATACCCCGATCTTTTTTCTCAAAGATGCTAAAGCCTATTTAGATTTTTTTCCTGTTGTTAATGCAATTAGAGATGGAAAAATTACGAGAAACGATGATGGGAGTCCTAAACATATTCCCGATGAATTACAACAATCTTACGAAGCGATCGCCTATTCACTTCCTTTATTAGATAATGTGCGAAGTCAGGTTATGACAAGTCCCCTAGAAGCCAATTATTGGAGTGCAACCCCTTATAAATTTGGGGACATTGCTATGAAATATGCTGTATTTCCTCATCTTGAAGGGGAAAAATTTAATATTGAAACTGCTGAGAATAAAACGAATTATTTACGAGAAGCAATGACCAAGCATTTAGCTGAAAAAGAAGCTTATTTTGACTTCAGTATTCAACTTCAAACCGATGCAAAAAAAATGCCTATTGAAGATCCAACAGTATTATGGGATGATAACGAATCCCCTTTTATTAAAGTGGCAACTCTGAAGATTTTTCAACAGGAATTTAATAGCCAAGAACGGATAGAAATGGATGAAAAACAATCTTTTTCACCTTGGAATTGTTTAGAAGAATATCGGCCATTGGGGGGAGTTAATCGGGCGCGTAAAATTTATGCAGATATGGCTCATTTTCGGAATGAAATCAATCAAAAATAGGCATTTAATTAGATTATATTTTTTGATTTCAATTAAGGCATGGTTGACTTATTAATATGTTACTACCATGCCTATATCTATGTTATAAATTAGTTTCTTTCTTATATGAACATGAATACTTATTTATTCTTGAATCTTTGTTATAATCCAAAAAACTATTAATTTGAAAACTAAATGACTGTTTTATTACCTGCTATTATTCCCGTTGCCTTTATTATTATTATTGGGGTTATTGCTGGCAAAACCTTGACGCTTCATAAACAAACATTATCCCAATTAATTGTTTATGTTTTAGCCCCTGCCTTAGTAGCTGATAGTTTATATACAACCACTATTTCAGCCCAAAATGCAGCACAATTATTATTAGGGGTTTTTATTGTTGCCTTTATTCTTTACTTATTGGTTTCAATTATTAGTCATTTTTTGAAATTTCCTGCTATTACTCGTAAAAGTCTAATTGCTACGACCTTACATCCTAATAATGGTAATATGGGATTACCTTTGGTTGATTTTGCTTTAGGATCTGCTGGGTTAGAAAGGGCAATTATTTATATGATTGGTTCGAGTATTTTATTATTTGGTGTTGCACCGGCTATCCTGGCAGGAACCAGTTTAAAACATAGTTTAAGAGTTACTTTCAAATTGCCTTTGATGTGGGCAATTTTAGCAGGATTAAGTTTAAGATTTCTCCAGATTAAACTCCCTTTTAATTTAGGAGAAGCATTACATTTATTAGGCAGGGCAGCCATTCCTATTGCTTTAATTATTCTGGGTATGGAATTAGTCACTACAACCTTTAAAGTAACTAACTTTGAACTAATTTCCCTTAATTTTAGATTAGTTTTAGCCCCTTTGATTGCTTTATTCGTGGGAAAATTGATTAACTTGAATCCTTTAGATTTGCAAGTGTTTATTTTACAAAGTGCTATGCCAACAGCAGTCAATACAATCGTCTTAGCAACAGAATTTGGGGGTGAATCTCTCAAAGTGGCTAGAACAATTGTTGTTACAACGTTGCTCAGTTTTTTGACACTCCCCTTAGTCTTATGGGTCGCAGATAAAGTATAATGAAACAGAGGAAAAATAGTACAAAAAATCAACAATTCTCATGGAAAAACTCGCCACTAATCAATATCCTATTCATGAACTCATTAAACAGCGTTGGAGTCCCTTAGCGTTTAATACTCGTCCTATTGAACCGACAAAAATTGCTAGTTTATTAGAAGCAGCGAGATGGGCAGCTTCCTGTTTTAATGAACAACCTTGGTGTTTCATTGTTGCCACACAAGACAATATTCAAGAATATGAAAAACTATTAAGTTGTATAGTAGAAGCTAATCAGAAATGGGCAAAAGATGCGCCTCTTTTAATGTTATCGGTAGCAAAATTATCCTTTGAACGTAATAATAAACCCAATCGTCACGCTTTACATGATGTAGGTTTAGCAGTGGGAAATTTAACCCTACAAGCGCAATCATTTGGCTTATTTGTCCATCAAATGGGAGGTTTTGATATGGATAAAGCCAGAACCCTTTATAATATTCCCCAAGACTATGAACCCGTCGCAGCGATCGCCGTTGGTTATCCAGGAAATGTTAATCAATTAGATGAAGATTTGCAGCAACGAGAATTATCTTCCCGTAGTCGTAAACCGTTGACAGATTTTGTATTTCAAGGAACTTGGAACCAGTCGTATTTTTAAGGTGTAAATTCTTGTGACAAAAGCACTTTTTGACTGAGTTAAATCCCTGTTATTGATGAATGGTTATTTCTGACTCACAAGATAATTTTGCTAAGTCTTGACGTAAACCTTGTCCGATATAGAATTTTAAGAGAGCTTCTAAAGACATATCTTGATTATGAGCAATTGTTTTTAAAGACTCTAGAGTATCTTTAGGAATTGAAATTGATACCTTTTCTGAGGGACGAGGTTGAATATGAAGAGTAATTTCTTCGTTAGGTTTGTTCATATTGTTTTTTCTCCATGCGAGTAGCTGGACGTGCGGAGATAATTCGAGTACGTTGGTTTCGTTCAACATAAACAACAAATAAGACACGATAAGCTAGGGAATAACCGAGAATAAATTCTCTTTGTTCATCATTTATCGTTGCATCTCCTGTTTGATAAAAGGGGTCAAAAAATGCTTCGGCTGCCTCTTCAAATGTTATTCCATGTTTCTCAACATTGATTTGAGCTTTATTAGAATCCCATTCAAATTCTACACCTTGTAAGCGATAAACGACATTCATATAGTATATTGAGGAGGTGTTTAGACATTTTAAGAATATTTTTATAGAAACAAAGGGCTTCCACCTTTATTCTAGGAGAAGCCCTTTATAAAAGAAGAAATTTTGAGCAAAAACCCTAAAAAGGACAATCATCCTCATCATCTAACTGCATATCCCATTTGGCTGCTAAAACTTGAGTAACCATAGCCTCCAAAGTAGCAGCATCTAGGTTAGAATTACTCTCAGGAATCGGAGAAGCATAGGTAATGGGAATCAAACGTAAACGACGACGATCCTGAATCAAATCAAAATAAGCTTCTTGCTTTTGGGAACGTTGAAGTTGTAAATAATCGAAGCTTTGAACATTAAGATACAAAGAACGATTAACAACAATCGTTGCTTGATGGGGATCATTAAACACTTCAACTATCCATCCTTCCCCTTCACTTTCTAGGTGTCCGTCGAGGGTATGAATGTAATGAACTCTTCCGAGATCATTAAGAATACGTTTCATGTCTTCAGCATTAACAATAATCCCAAAATCAATAATACAGGGAGCAGGGAACGAGTGTGAGGGCTGATGGTGACTCATAAGAAATTGCCTGAAAGCACAACAATTGGTAGGTAGTCTAAAGACTGTTAGGAGTGAAAAGATAGGGTTAGATAAGCTTTTCTCTCTAAGTGGGAGTAGAGAAACAATTTTGCTGACGACTTTCAACCAATGCTATGTGACATCCTGGGTTTGTTGTCTTTTAGCATGATTAGACTCAATAAATTTAGGGATCTCGGCCATGAGGTTAAGGCATCGCTCCAATTAGCAAGGCTATTCAAAATGACCCAAGGCCAATCGCCATATAACATTATGTTACCGCAATATTCTCTAACCCTTTCTTAAACTCTTAGAAGATAGGGATTAATTTGGGGATTTTAAACTTTCTACATATAGGTACTTAAATATTCAATGTTCCATAAAATTTATAACAACTTGAGAAATTTTTTTACATCCTTATTGGGGGCTATCACTTTTTATACCATTATTCCTTTACCGAATCACTGGCCGAAAAATTTTCAATCCATCGCCCATTGGTCTCCAATCATTGGCTTGGGAATAGGAGGACTTTTAGGAATAGGCGATATATTATTAAACTGGATCGGATTTCCCGTAACCGTACGAAGTGCTTTGATAATTGGTTTAGGGATTTATATAACCGGCGGATTACACTTAGATGGAGTCATGGATAGTGCCGATGGTTTAGGGGTTAGTGACTCTCAAAAACGCTTGCAAGTGATGCAGGATAGCGTTACAGGGGCTTTTGGGGTAATGGCTGGGGTAATGGTCATTTTGTTGAAAATCATTGCTTTGAGTGCCATTTCTGACCATCGTGATTGGAGTTTAATGGTTGCTTATGGTTGGGGACGATGGGGACAAGTGAATGCGATCGCCTTTTATCCCTATCTTAAACCCACAGGAAAAGGAGCTTTTCATAAACAATACCTCAAAGTTCCCCAAGATGTGTTAGGGGGATTAATGGGTTTATGGGGGATAACTGGGGTATTCATAGCACTAAACTCCGATCAATGGAAGTTAGGGTTAATGGTAACAGGGATAGGAATGGCGATCGCATTAGGGGTTGCTGCTTGGTTCAATCATCGGTTCGGGGGTCATACCGGGGACACCTATGGTGCCGTGGTAGAATGGACTGAAGCGTTTATTTTGTGTCTATTATCGATTTACAGGGCGTAAACGAGTAACGTTCAGACGGAAATTTCCACCCCCTGTTTCCCCAAAAGCACGAACACGGATGATATAGCGACCAGTTTCAGTAATACGAGAAAATAATAAAGAGTTAGTGCTACCATCAGGACCGTCGTCATTTTCAGCAATGGTTGCACCATCGGCCCCTAACAGCAAAATCACACTATCAAACTCATCAGAGGTGAGATCGATCGCGACTTGATCCCCTTTTTGTAACTCTACCCAATAATCTTTAGCAAATCCCCCTTCTCCTGTAGGAATATCTTGATCTGAAAGACGATCCGCAATTTCTCCGTTAGATTTAATGGGAATAGGGTTATAAATTCCTTGCTGTCCTCGTACTGGAAAAGCAGTCAGACTCAACATTAGGGAAAATAAAGCGATCATTAAAGGACGAGAGGACACTTTATCACACAAATAGGTCATATTATGAACAATACTTACATACACTCCCGTATAGTGTATCGAATGTCTAGGGATTGGGGGTAAAACTTAATCAGAAATAGAGAAAAAATTTAGAAAATTTTTATGATTAAAAACCTGATAATCTAATTTAAGGATTTGGAGTTAAATAAATGTCAGATTTTCCCAATTATAATGATAAAATTAAACAAGACTTAGAAAAAATTAGACAACAAGAACAGCAAAAAGAGACTAAACGACAACAAGAAATGGAACGCGATCGCCGTTTAGTTCAACAAGAAGAAGACTATAAATTACTTCAGAAAAAACAACGAGAATTAGAACGAGAAAAAGCTAAGTTACGGGCTGAAATTAGACGCAGACAAGAACTTCAAGCAGAAAGAAAACGCCTGCAACAACAAGAAATTAAAAGAGAAGAAAGACGAAAACAGCAAATTCAATTTGATCGAGAACAAGTTAAACAACAAGAGTTACAAAAAAAATACCCATCCCCTAATTATTCTCCTTCTACTGTTGAAGAACAATTAAAAGAATTAGATAAACTCATTGGCCTAAACCATTTAAAAGATGAAGTTCGTCAGTATATCAATTTTCTCAAAATTCAAAAGTTACGAGAAAAACAAGGGTTACAACCCGTTCCTATTACCTTACATTCAGTTTTTTGTGGTTCCCCAGGAACAGGAAAAACAACTGTTGCCAGGTTAATGGGGCAAATTTATCAACAATTAGGTATCCTTAAAAAAGGTCATTTAATTGAAACTGACAGATCAGGAATGGTAGCAGGATATGTAGGACAAACCGCACAAAGAGTTGACGAATTAGTTGATTCTGCGTTAGACGGAGTTTTATTTATCGATGAAGCTTATACCCTAAAACCTATCGATCCTGGAAATGATTTCGGTCAAGAAGCAATTGATATGTTATTAAAAAGAATGGAAGATTACCGAGATAGGTTGGTTGTTATTGTTGCCGGTTATGGGGATGAAATGACCCGCTTTATTAATTCTAATCCTGGTTTAAAATCTCGTTTTAGCCGTTATTTTTATTTTGAAGATTATACACCACAAGAATTATTAGCAATTTTTGATCTTTTTTGTCATCAACATCGTTACACTGTAACACAAGCAGCCAAAGAAGTATTATTAACCCGATTTAAAGAATTGTATGACCATCGAGATAAAAGTTTTGGTAATGGACGTTTGGTAAGAAATATGTTTGAAAAGACCATTGAAAAACAAGCAAATCGTTTAGTTACTATTCCTGATGTCAATGGTTACACTATGCAGCAAATATTACCTGAAGATGTTGATCAATTAATAATTAATAATTAATAATTAATACTGAAGAAGTAGAAAAAAATCATAAATCTTAATCAAATATAGGATCATCATTAACTTTTATTCCAATACGATATTCTCCGATTCTAATTCTATAAAAATCACCCTTTCCCTTAATCGAATTGTTGAAGGCTTATCAGTGTAAACCCTGTCTAGGTAAGCGTGAGTAATTAGTTGAAGAGGTGTGGTTGCTAAATTGTTTTTGAGATGATCTTATTTTTTACGGATCGAGTGGAATGACCAGTCCCACAGATTCCCATCCAGAATTTACTGCCTCTTGTTCACTACTTCCCTTGCCATACTTAGATCCTGCAACTCTATAGGTCTCCTGAGCAAATTCAAGGAAACTGGGGCTGGAATTTTTCCTCTGTATTCGCATTGCACTTTCATACCAGATCTTGCCAGCCTTCTCCCACGCATACCCACCCATTGCCGTCGCCGCCAAGTAAAAGGCCCGATTGGGAATTCCAGAATTGATATACACGCCTCCAAGATTAGCCGACTCTTTGTAGAGCTTGTTGTAATTATCTGGTTGCGGATCTTTTCCCAAAACAGGATCATCATAGGCTGTACCGGGTTCTCGCATATCACGTAAAGCTCGTCTCGAAACTGATGATGTCAGCACGCCTTTAGCAATAAGCCAATCTGCATCTCCAACTGTCTGATCTTTAGTCCACTGGACTGCAAGGACACCAAAAACATCCGCCAGATGACAGCTCAAAGAACCAGCCTCCCCCTGAAAAATAAAATTTTGTCTCAATCTAAAACTAAGTTCATGAACAACAATTTCCAAGAGTATAAATGTTTGAAATAATTCCCCATCACCATCCCCCATAACTAATTGTTTGCCATTCCAGTAGGCATTATTATAAGATTTACCGTAGTGAACTGTTGCAATGAGATCAGAACCTTGGGATATATCGCAATCAAAAACGTCTAGAAAGAATTTGTGAGCAATACCAAGTAAATCGTATAATTCATTAACGTCCTTATCATCAGATGGGTTGTCTCCTTCAGATCGAACTAATTCCCCTGGTAACCCAATCTTATTTTTAGCATCATAAATCATGCGGCATAAATAACTCTTAGTTTTTCTAGTAAATGGTGCTGCCATATAACCAATAATACCGATATTCTCTTCAGCAAAAACTCTCACCTTGCTGGTCTGTTGATCTATAACTTCCGAAGCTTGCCTAGCTTTATCGTTTATATTGTCCAATGCTTGTTTAGACTCATAGTTAAATTTATTAATTGCCTCCCTACTTGCATTATTAAAATCTTCTTGGGCTTTTTCTAAGGCTTTGTTAAAATTGTCAATTGCTTCCCTGGTGGAATTAGCAGAATCTTGCTGAAAATTTTTTAGAGCTTTTTTTAACCATGTTTGCACATCACAATATGTCTTGACTCCCAAAGCTGCTAAAGCAAATGCAAGTGGTGCTATGATCCATTGAGCCCATGACACAACTTGTTTCTTAGCTTCTTCTGCAACTTCAAATTCAACTAATTTTTTGAGTCGCTCTATCTCAGGCGTTTCTGCAACAATATGTGTTGGGCTATTTTGGGGAGCAGCTTTTTCATTCTTCAACTCTTTGGAATATGCAACAGAGGCACATAATATAATAATTGTAATTATAATCGCACATATATTTACAGGCAAACAATAAGGAAATGAAAGCTTATTTTTAGACAATGGAGTCTTTGACATGACAGATATTTTTTAGCTAATAAGCAATAGAAACCTAGATTTTATCAATACTAAACCGAATATCCCCCAGAAAAAAAGTTAACTTAATAAATTGTTGTTCGATTCAATATATGACACTCTCGCCACATAATACTTGGGTTGGAATACATTAGCCTCGCGTGGCGTACCCTGCCATAAACCTCATTTCAAAATAATGACAATTTAAGGACTTCATAATCAGTCTAACTATTTATTAGACCAACATTTCCTAGATAGCTAACGCTTATGGAACAAAAAACAGAAACTTTCTGGATATTCACCTTATAGAGGATATTATTCAGAAACTTTCCGCACAATTTCGTATGATAGCCCAAAACCTTCGGGATAACATACCCCATAGTTACACTATTCAGAAACGTTCTGAATATCGCCCGTTTAACAAACCTAATCACCATATGTACATTAACTAATTATCTGTTGTCTTAACAAAATAGTGTCGTCGAAAATATTTAAGTCTGAAACCTTTATATCTGAACTTCCCCCGTACGTTTGATCTTAAAATCGCTGAAAGCCTTATTTTAAAAGGAATAAAGCAGGTAGTATATAAGTTCTGTGTCCATGTCAGGGGTTGCTCTATGGCTGCGATCGCTGTATCATTTAGATCATAGGTGCGGTCTCGCGGGAGCGAGTGCGGCTGCACCGCTCAAAACACGCTCCAGTTAAGCTTCAGAGTGAATTGTACCCAGTAACGGGTAGTCCAAAAATTGCTATAACTACCTCTAGGTAAGGCTTTCAGCAATTTTTCTATGGGGAAGTTCAGTTATATGATGAACTTTATAGACTGATCATAACATCAATCTCTTACAAAAGTTATTACTCATCTTATTAACAAATTGACTGTCATTTTCCAGGAAATTAACAGATTAAGTGTCATTTACCCGAATGGCACTTTTTTTATGGACTGGAGCAATATTAACAAATTACCTGACAAATATCGTCTGCTTTAGTTTTACTCACGGGTATTTTAGGGTAATGGCTAAATCTATTTAGTTAAATAGTACAACAGATAGTAGTTCTCGCGTTTTGTGAGGTACAGAAGTTTTTACTATTAGGGAACAGGGAATAAAAAATAAAATCTAGGTGTACCTCACTCGTTGCGAGAATCGCACTCTGTTGAATCAAGAGTGGGCTAGCCTCAGAATCGCTTCTTGAACGAAAAAATTATCCAATGGCCAAACTGGGTTTAACAATTGCTGGCACAATACGTCGACAAGCCATTTTCCCACCATGAATATTTCTGGCAACAGGGCCAATGCGTAAAGCAGCTAAACCGCCCATAATAAAAAAGTTAGACTTGGGGAGACGTAAATGTTTATCTAATATGGGTAAACCGTTAACTATTTCTGTCGGATAAGCCTCAAGTACGTCTTGCAACAGAGGATGTTCTATCGCACTAAAGCTTGTACCAGTAGCCAACCAGATACGGTTAAATTGATGTTGGCTTCCGTCGTCACAATAAACCTGCCAGAGATTATTTTGCCATTGTGCAGTCCTAACTTGACAGCATTCATTGATTATAATTGTGCCTTGCTTGACTGCCTTTCTTAATTGCAGCATCATTTCAGGAGTTATTGAACCACCATTACGAGCTTGCTGTATTTGCTGGTAACGGACAGACCAATCAGTTTCGGCGTGAAAGTCTTTGAGATATTTGGGTCCCAACCAACCAGGATCGGCATCAAAGATTTTTTCAAGTAATTGTTTTCTGGTCATTAACATAACAGTCGCCCCCAGTTTGATAGCACCTTTGGCTAAATGTCCGCTACTTAAACCACCACCAACAATTAAAATCCTTTCTCCTGTTACGTTAAGTTCGTTTAAATTTACCTGTTGAGAATGACACAATCTCTCTGAGGGGTAATCTGAGGTAATCTTCTCTACCCAATCAGGAAACTGTATTTTCCCACTTCCCGTAGCTATTACCACTCTCCGGGTAATAATAGTTTCTCCCGTATCTAAAACCAATTGAAATCGCGGACGTAAAGCGCGTTTAATGGGTAGAATCTGGATAACTTTAGCTGGATAAACCTTATCTGCTAACTTCCAACGACGAATGACTTCCTTGCAGAAATCGTTAAATAGTTTTGTTCCTGGTCTATCATAAGGGGGAAATAACTCATTTTGTCTATGTTCGGCAAACGTTCTTAATTGATGGGGATTGGGATCAGGGTGATGAACCGCCGGCGATCTCAAAGAAGGAATTTGTTGTGCTGCAAATTGTTGCTGCCATTGACTCATCCAAGTTTGACTGGGATCGAAAACTAAAAATTTATGATCATACTTCGCGCTTTTTTGTAAGAGGTGGGTAGTTAACGTTAGAGCCTGAACCCCTGCCCCAATAATCGTTAGGTCTATATAATTTGGTAGTGCCACTGTAGATTAATAACAAGAATGATAATCATTCTCATTGTATAATAATGATTATCATTTTAATGAGCTAATTATCCACGAAACTTTATGAGTTCTACGAATCAATATTTCTCCGTACTCCATCGCCTTCGTCCCAAAGCATCTTTACAACGCTTTTTCATTACTGCTTTCACTGGTTTGATTGCGATCGCTTGTAGTACAGCACCCACAGCCCCAACAAGTTCTGATTCCACACCCTCAACAAGTTCTGGTCCCAAGATTGTCACTACTTTTTTACCCGTTCATTTGTTTACTAAAGCTGTAGTAGGAGATACGGGACAAGTAGATATTTTGATTTCCCCTGGGACGGAAGTTCACGACTATCAAGCGACCCCAGACGATGCTAAATTGTTAGCACAAGCAGATGTTTTAATAGAAAATGGTTTGGGGATGGAAGCGTTTTTATCCAATTTAGTTGCCAATGCAGGTAATTCTCAACTTCAGCAAATTGATGCTAGTGAAGGAATAGAAGTAATGGAAGGGGAACATGAAGAGGAAGAACATGGACATGATGAACACAAACATGAAGAGGAAAAACACGGACATCACCATCATGGAGGGAAAGATCCTCACGTTTGGTTAGATCCTGTTTTGGCGCAACAACAGGTAGCTAATATTAGAGATAAATTAATTGAAAAATACCCGAATAATGCAGATAGCTATCGTAGCAATGCCGAGGTTTATATTCAACAACTACAACAGCTAGATAATGAATTTAAAGAAAAATTAGCCTCTGTTCAAGGCTGCAATTTTATCACTTTTCACGATGCTTTCCGCTATTTAGCGCAACGCTACGGACTGCAACAAGAAGCAATCGTTCACATTCCTGAAGATAGCATTACTCCCCAAGATATCCAACGGGTGCAACAACTCGCTAAGGAACATTCTGTTAAAGCTTTATTGACTGAACCAGGAATTGAAGACAAACGCATTGAGCAAATATCCAGTGACTTAAATCTATCTCTCGAAGCGATCAACCCTCTTGAGTCAGGAGAAACCGATCCACAATATTATTTTCAAGTGATGCGGAGTAATTTGGAGGCGTTGTCAAAAGCTTGTCAAAATAATTAACAGATGATAGTTTTTTTGTTCTTTGCGACTCTTTTGAATCAAATTAGTGAATTGAATGTATCAAAACCTATCTATTACCCAACCCATCATTAAAGTGAAAGATTTATCAGTAATGCGTGGGGAATATCTAGCAGTAGATAATGTTTCTTTTGAATTATTGTCAGGGACTCATACAGCCATTATTGGTCCCAATGGTGCAGGGAAAAGTACCTTGATTAAATCTATTTTAGGATTGATTGAAGCGCAGTCAGGTCAAATTACCTTGTTTGATGGGACTGGTAAACAGTTAAAGCGATTAAAACAGGGAATTGGCTATATTCCCCAAAAGTTTCCCTTTGAGCGAACTTTCCCATTAATCGTATCGGAGTTAGTGGGTTTGGCCTTAAATAGCCAACATTGGTGGTGCGATCGTAAACGGAAACGGGAGATTATCCATCAAGCTTTAGAACAAGTTCATCTAACCAAACAAGCGCAACAAAAAATCGGCACTTTGAGCGGAGGGGAATTAAAGCGAGTTTTATTAGCTTATTGTTTAGTGGTTCCCCGTCGTCTTTTAATTCTCGATGAAGCTTTAGCCGGGGTAGATGCTACGGGAGAAATGGAATTTGCTGCTTTACTCCATAGTCTCAAACAAGAGCAAAACTGGACAATATTGGAAGTTTCCCACGATTTAGATTTAGTTAGTCGCTATTGTGACTCGGTAATTTGTTTAAACCGTCGCTTACTTTATCAAGGTTCCCCTCAAACCACTCTCACCCCCGAAAATCTCTTGCACGTATACGGTGCTTTAGTTAGTCCCATTTGCCATCATCATGAACCTAGTCAACTTCCTGAGTCTTTTTAGTTTACCCTTTATGCAACGGGCGGTACTAGGTGGTGTACTGCTTGGTATTTTAGGGGGGATTTTGGGTAGCTTTTTAATCCTGCGTCGTCTCTCTCTATTCGGAGATACAGTGGGACATTCGGCGATGTTAGGAGTGGTTTTAGCTGCTTTATTAGAACTTCCTGCCACTTGGACATTAATGGGTTTTACCGTTGCTTTTGGTTTAGGTGTCATTTATTTAATTGACAGGACTGATCTCGGTAGCGATACAGTATTGTGTATTTCCCTATCGGGTTCCATTGCTTTAGGCACAATTGGTTTTAGTTATTTAAAGGGATATCGAGGTAATTTATTATCCATTTTGTTTGGGGATATTTTAGCGATTAGCAATACCGATTTAATTTTATTATTATTACTTTTAGCCGTAACTGTAGCCTGGATCATTATTAGTTTACCAGAGCAAATCTTACTCACTCTCAACAGCGATTTAGCCCTTGTAAAAGGCGTACCTGTTCGTAGTCATCGTTATTTTTTTATCGTGCTTTTAGCCATTACTATCGCTTTAACTATTCGTGCCGTTGGTATTTTATTGGTCAATGGTTTTTTAGTTATTCCTGCTGCAACTGCCAGATTAATTTGTCAGCAGTTTGTACCATTTTTAGCCACTGCTGCTGGTATGGGTGCGTTGAGTGGAGTAATGGGAATGGTGATTTCTGGGGCGATCGATCTACCTAGTGGTCCGAGTATTGTTTTGGTTCAGTTATTTGGGTTTTTAGTAGTGGCTTTATGGTGTCGGCAGGGTTGATGTGCTTAGGCTATCATATAAACATTGATTTCAAAATATAAATGGAGAAATTTACATTATGCAATTGTTGTTTTTATTATTAGCTAGTTTTTTGTTTTTTAAAATAGAAATTTACAATTATTTTGTCAATCTTTCTTATTTTCAGATTTTTCTACTTCTGATTATATCTTGCCTATGCATATTTATTTTTAGAAAAAAAATAATTTGTTCAATGGTATTGTTTATAAATAAGCTTAGATACTTTAGCTTCAAAAAATATATTAAAAACCTATCAAAATCAATTAATGACTGTAACCCAGAAATAATAGGGAAATCTCTTGTTAATCGGCTCGAACGGAATATTTTTATAAAATTTGGCTGTATTATATTGTCCGTAAGCATTTTTAGCCATTATCCTATTTTATTAACAAGCGTGAAACCAGCTACTATTTTTTTGTTAACGTTAACCACCTACTCTTTTATTAGTTTAGCTTTTAGAAAAGAAATGCTGTTGTTTATGGTTGGAGTATATTGTTTGATACCTTTTACTCCTTATGCTATGGCTTTTATTAGTTATGATACAGGAATTAATTTATTTGAAACTTTGCCTATTGATGTAGTATTTTTTCTCAATATAGATATTAATAATCTCACTCAGACCGCTAATAAGTTATTCTTACTTATTGCCCCTTGGTCTGTTTCGATAATTTTGTTTCTTGTTCTATCTAGATTTATTGTGAGAAAATTCTTGGAGTTAGTTTTTACTGCTCTTCTTAAAATACTTCGATTATTTATTCCAGTAAAATTATTCGCAGCAGAAGAAACGAAGAGATAAACTGAATTAAAAAAGGTTGAGACAAAGAGCGATCGCTTAAAATTTTCAAACAATTACATAACGCGATCGCCTAAAATTTTAAAACAGATACATGGTGCGATCGCTTAAGTTAAAATGTTGAAATATACAAAATAAAAATATATATGACTGAATTACTAGAACAAGCATTTAAAAAGGCACAAAAACTCTCAAACGATCTTCAAGATGAGCTTGCAAAACAATTACTCGAAGATATTGAAAATGAGTTGAAATGGCAAGAAAGTTTATCCGATCAAGATGTCGATCTAGATGTTCTTGAAGAAATGGCTCAAAAGGCATTAATTGAAGATCAAGAAGGTAAAACTGAAGACAAAGGTTTTGGGGAGGAATAGTGCGATCGTCAAGAACCAAAAGTTTTAGGAAGTTATTCGTAACATTACCTCAACGGGTAAAAGAAACTGCCAAGAAAAATTATGAAATACCATAATCAAGCTATAATCTAACAAGATCAAAAATATAACAATCAAATTATGAGCTTTAGTGATTCGGTTTTAAAACGAAGAAAAAACAAAATTAAAGAAATTAGCGATCGCCATGACTAAGCTGATAAACTGAAGACAACAGTGAATTAGATAGGTAAATAACTTCTATGTCTGCTATAGCTTTATCTCGTTATGTAGCTAGAAATCCTGAGATTTTAAGCGGAGAGCCAATTATTAAAGATACTCGCACATCAGTACGTGCTATTGTTGGCTTGTGGCGTTTAGGCATAATGCCAGAAGAGATTTTACATCATTTACCTCATCTCACTTTGGCGCAAGTGTTTGATGCTTTAAGTTTTTATTTGGATCATCAGACAGAAATTAACGAGTATATTGAGCGTAATCAAGTTCCAGATGATTTAGTTCATCCTGCGGTGAAAGCCTCCTTAAGTTAATTTTAGCTATGCCAGCAGCAGTTTACACCGATGAGGATATGTCCGCTTTGGTTGCTACCCTTTTAAAATCTCGTGGTTTAGATGTGATAACCGTCCCCGAACAAGCAACTCTGGGTAAAACCGACAGCGAACAACTAAAAATTGCTACTTCTTTGGGTAGATGTCTCGTAACTCATAACCGTGTTGACTTCGAGAGATTGCACATTCAATATCTCAATGAGAATAAACAGCATTCTGGAATTATTATTGTCCCACAGAAAAATTCCTATGAAATTGCGAGACGTATTGGTATTTTAGTAAGTTCGTTGACAGTTCAAGAAATTAATAATCAATTATTGTATGCCTAATTGTTTTATTGTAATGCGATCGCCTGAGATTTGTCAAGCAAATACATGGTGCGATCTCCTAAACTATAAATAAGTCAATTACGCAAACATATACCCATGACACTTGCTGATGTACTTCCTGCTATTAGACAACTATCTGCAACAGAAAAACTAAGACTAATCCGCATTTTGGCAGAAGATTTAGATGTGGCTGACAATATTGCTCCTTTAGAACCTTTTAAAACCTACGATCTACCAACCCCATACGATAATTTTGGGGTGGGTGCTGTTTTAATAGAAGCCTTAAATGAATCTGAGGAAAATTGCCAATAAAATATGAGATTCAAGTATTCAACTAACAGTCCAAACCAAAACGAATTCGATAGTTTACCCAGAATTCCAATTATTTTACATAAAAATAATCTAAGTATTGAAACAAATGGTTTAGTAGATAGTGGAGCAACAGTTAATGTCTTACCTTATCAACTTGGTATTCAATTGGGTGAGGTTTGGGATAATAATCAAAAAGTTAAAGGTTGTTGTTTGTTTAAAATTGCAATTACCTGTTCTCTAGTGCCAATATAAGCTTCTAAATCTTGTTCGGACAATCCACGGACTTCTAAATAATATAATATTGCCGAAATAGCATCTGGGGCTTCAATAGGATAATGTTTTTGTTCGTAAGCTTCGACTAATGTAGCTAAAATATCTAAGCGGTCGCATTCTGCTGAATTTGGTTCGACATCAAAGAGTTGTTCAATTTCTTTAAGCGCATTTTGATAATCTAATTCGGTTTTGATCGGGCGTAATTCCATAGCTGTAATCTTTCAAATAGTTCTGGATATTTTTCCCAGAAATCCCATAAAGTGCTACGGGCAATAATTCGCATGATTTGACGCTCCACTGCCTAAAGGCTAGTGGATTCTTGGTTCATCAAGTCCACTTAAACTAAGTCCCTTGCGATTCTGAGCATCGGAGGTGGTTCTTTCCCCAAGCGTTACTTTTCGTGCGCCCCACGATAGTTGTATTGCTACAAAATTTGTTTGAATTGAAGTATTTTTGCTTCAAATACTGTGAGTGCCTAGATCCTGCAAAGATTTTACCTATCCACAGGAAGGATACTAGAACTAAGGATAGAACCCTATATCTTTGATTGCCAAGGTACAGCGTATGTCTTTCGAGTGAGCAGCAAAACGGAATAAAACGGATTGAATCGTAATATTTCCTTTGTCTATTAATTACCATTGTGGTAATCTACTTTTCGGCTTGAGTGAGTTCAAGTAATAGGGAATGATGGCCATTCTCCTTGAAATCTGTCTAAGCCACTAGGGGTTCACTCTCAACCCATTGCCTTCAAGCTGATTCCCCTGAGATGCCTGGGGTCAAACCAACCCTTTTCAATAGCATCAAATAAGGTTAAATCCCTTTGCAACAAAAAGGATACTGTACGCTGAATCAAAACTTTCCTAACATCAGTCGACTTCATGAATCGGGTAATCTTAGGGTCATCGAGTCTCGTTTCAATGTTGCGTGCAGCATTACAATCAGCCTGTAATACCTCCCCATCAAAGGTGAAGAATTGATCCCCACAACGAGTTCCTAAAAGGACTCCAAAACGGGAATCAACCTGCGAGGTATAAGCTGCATTTACTACCGTCACTGATGACGAACGACGGTAGGAAATCTCTAAGAGTGCTTTTTGTAGTGTTCCTTTGCACCATTCGGCCAAATTACGATTAATTCGCCGAGAAATCTGTTTGTTTTTGATAACAAAACTTAAGTCTTCCGTAATAGCATACTGATACTTATCAAAGAACTGATGAACTCCAGTTCTGACCATTGTTGTTAGGGTTTGTTTTTTCTTATTTTCTAAGGTTTGGTGACGTTTTTTAGTTAAGTTACATTGAAAAATGTGTCGCTTATTTTTCTTCATTGCTATTTGATATAACTTATTTCTTCCCTGACCCCTGGTATGTCTTTTCTTGACTGATTGGGACATTACCTTACCAATTCCTTGACCATAAATTTCATTATGAGAATCGGTGAAAGCTTCTGTATATCCTTTATCTAAACCACATTGACCAATCCCTACAGAGGGACTTCTTTTAACAATTTTAGGGAAATGTAATCTAATTTCATTAGTGGCATCATCAAATATGATCTGAAAAATTCCCTTTGGAGTTATTCTTCCTACTTTAAAAAAGAGGGTCAACTTTTCATATTTCCGATTCCTGATTAAATTTCCTCCCATGGTCACACTTACCACATTTCGGCTAATTCTTTTAACTACTGCACCATTACTAATTCCTACACAAATTTGATTATTAACATAAGTATGACCTCGATGATAAGCTTGTCTCATCCAACGATGAAGTAAAGGATATTTCATCCATTCTAAAGTTCTTAAACTTTTAACCAGTTCATCTCGAAACGAAGTCGATTTTATCTCTTTTCCTCGACTATCTTTTTCAGGTTTAAAATAACGATAAATTTTCCTGATCAGAAAAGTTTTAGCTGCCTCAATACAAGCATGAATATCATTGATAACTCTCTCAAATGTTTTCTGCCATTGCTTTTGAGGGAGTTTATACATTGATGGGGGATTGGTTTTTTGAAAGTCTTTGTAGAGCGAGGCGTGAGAAATTCCCCAACATTTAAGAGAACCGTATTTATTCCAAATATCTGAACGTAAATGTCCAGCACTCTTAGCCATCTTTCTTGCCTTTTCTACATCACCACCGATACAGTAACCTATTCTGGTAACAGCATATTCATCGGCTTGATTGATGACTTTTCTTTTCATGACACTGTGGGGGCTTTTTCTTTATCTATTTTACTACGGTTTATCTACTTTGTCTATTTCTTTACGGATCTTTTTTTCATAGTTTCTCAAAAAATAAAGCTTAGAAGAAAAACAGTGCATCACTGCCATAAAGTCATCCATCAATTCTTGATGAGGTGATTTATAGGTGTGATTGAGAACTTCTATT
>JASJDW010000287.1 GCA_030064955.1 Crocosphaera sp. | reverse complement strand
CTTATATTAATGATGAAACTAAACCCGATTATTATTATGAAGTATCCTATCAAGATGTTGATTTTAATTTTCGGCATTTTTTCAATAACTCCTATGCTTTTGATTCTTTGCCTATTATTCCACAAATTGAAGGATATTTAGGAGAAATGAATAATAGAGATCAAGATAAACAAGAATTTATTTTCGGGATGAAACTGAAATTAAATGGACAAGTTCAAACTTCTAAAGGAGAAACTTCTTTTAAATACCATACTCACTTTCTTGATTTAGATAATGAGGAAAATAAAGAAAAATTAGAGAATGAAATTGAAAAGAAAAAATTTATAAAAAAACTTTTCAAGGTTGTCTTTTTATATTACTTTGTCTTTGCTTCTCGTAGCAATCCTTCAGATAATAATTATTATCCTAAATCAGAATTAGATCATGATCCATCAAGAAGTTTTGAAGATATATTTTTACATCCTCTGAAAAAAGTTTATAAGGATAAAGATAAAGAAAAACAATCAAAGAAAGATACTTTTCTAGATATTTATGAAACTTTTAACGCTTATAATATTCCAGAAAAACTTAGTAGACTAAGAAAACTATTAATAAGATGTATTGAAGATCCAAAATTATGTGAAACTAAACCATACACTTTGAAAGTTAGTATCAGTCAAGGTATTTTAGAAAAAGATTTAGATACAGTGACTAAGGGGAATCGAATATTTAACGATAAATTGGAAAAAAAAGAAGCTTTACAATATATTTCAGTTAATGATAACAGTAATATTGATACTGACGAATTATGTAGTTTATCAGTTGATATAAAATTTAATGATATTCAATACTTTCGGAGTAATGAAAGACAGCAGTTTAATATGAACTATGATTTAAAAGGAATTAAGTCTATACCGATGGTCATAACTCCTGTCGAAATAATACGTCAAGAAAAGATTTATAGTCCAACTTTAAAGCAACAGACTTCTTTCGTTTGTGCATATAAATATAAACGTCTCAAAAAAGAAATTTTTAATGCAGAAGATAATCCTAAGATGTTTTGGTATCAGTTAACCTTCTCTTTGTTAACGTACCTCAGTTTAAAAGTATTGCTAGATGAATCAAAAAAAGCTGAAAAAAGATTATTTATTCCCTTATTACGTCTTCATTTAACGGATAAAGATGATTCTTCACCAGAAGAAGAATTTATGCGTTCTTTTTCCTATGTATTGTCCCATCTATTGAATGAAAGTGATAGCGATCAAGAAAATTATTTTAGCTGCCAAGGAATTTGTGTTAAAAATATTAATGAATGGAAAAATCGTAATGGATTAAGTTCTCTTTATTCTATTCTTCCTAAGATATTTAAGTTTAATAATTATAAACCTCAGTTAGAGAAACTTGCTATTATTAGTGTGTCTAGTCGAGAATGCGATCGCAAGTGGAAAAATACTTATCAAAAAAAGAATATGATAGGGGAAGTCATCTGTTTAGATCGTCAAGAAGATAATACAATTCGACTGTATAATCAAGGAACATTCTCCAGTAATTATGACACTGAAGAGATATACAAACATCCTGATGTTTTGATTAATAAAGTTACTGAACTTTATAATGCAGGATATCGTCATTTTTTATATATTGCGAAATCTCCCTACTCCAACTATTTAAACATTACAGGGGAGAATAGAGAACTGTATTTTATGTCTCCTGATGTTATCAAAGCATTAAAGATAGGCAAAAATGACATCAATATTTATCCCATTTTCTTTGATAAGTATTATGTGGTTCAACTAAAAGACCAAAAAATCAAAGCTGCTTCTCTTTATATTCAGGATACAACGGAATTAACACAATTAGTGAATGATAAAGCAGATGCGAGTCAAAGATCAATGGTATTTTTTAATTTATTTAATGGTATTACTGTAGGGAATGACAAGTCATATAATGGTGTTATCTCCTACACAACTTTATTGAACATTTATGATGACACTGAACATGAACAAACAATTTTTAATGGACTAATCAGCGATACCAAATTAAAACAAGATATATTGAATTATCTAGCTTTGTTTCATTTTTCTCGTTATGAAGCAACACCAACAAAAAAGAAACCAATTAGCTTAAAATTAGATCCTTATCAAAACTTAATAGGAGATAAATCTGTTGGTGCATTATCTATGTTAAAACATAGTAATAGAAATATTGATTTTAATTCCCTTGCTTTTCTAACAGAAGTTAGAAGATTTCTAAATAGAGAACGAGATACGGAGGAACAAGAATAATGTCAAACACAAGTCAAGACATTAAACTAGGGGAAAAGTTAGGATTTTTGTTTGAAGTTGGGTTTAATATTGGACTTCTTACCTATATCAAACAAAATGATATTAAGCATAACTATGGTGACTTATATTCTCAAGATTTAAGGGAATTAAAGTTTAGCAGAATTATTGATAAATTAGCAATAGGAGAAAAAGTTGTAAGTGACTCAAATCGTAAAATTATTAAAGATTGGGTGTTATTTTTTCTACAAAAAGCTTTTTTATCAGGACTGAATTTTTTACAAGAGTATTTTACAGCAGTAGGTATTAAAACAGAACATTATAAGAAGCTAAATATTCTCTATTATCAATGTTATTTTCATGGTGATAATAGTTTAGGAACTTATACAACTAAAGGAGATACGGAAGCATATAAAAATGTTCTTAAACAATTAATAACTATTGATAATTTTGAGCAATACAAGAAAACAGGAGGATTCTTAAAAGCTGATACTTTAATCTTTATTGAGTATCAGAAAAGAAAAAGTCAAAAAATCAAAACTAAAACTATTTTATCCATTGATTATTCTATTTTTGCTATCAGAGAAATTCAAGATTTAGATGATCTACGTAGTGTTGAAGTATTGAAAAGAATATTATTAAAAGAAATTGCATATTTAAGAAAAAAGAGTGTTTTTGCTAATTTGGGATTGGATAGTAAAACCCCTAAAATTAATTTATCTGATCATCTAAAATATCATTACAAAGCATTTGTTACCAAAGATAAAGAAGGCATGAAAATGATACAAGCAGGAAGTTATGCTTATAGTTTTTATACTTTTCTTCGCTCAAAAAATTTACTAGAAGATGATGAAAGTATCAATTTTAATATTATCGGATATAGCGATCGCGGTATTAGTTCTTTAACTTTAAACGATAAAGAAGAACACATTAATATACTTAAAACTTGTCAAAATATTTATACTGATAAAATTCAAAAAGAACTACCAACAGCGCGCAAAGATATATTAATGGTAATTAAACGTCAAGCAGCAAAAAGTTTTATTGATGGAAAAAGTTTTTTTAATAAACTTATGGATGTTTCTAGTAAAGGTATACATTCATTTACCCATGAAGAAACGATTGAGAATTTTTTAAGTCCTATTGATACTCTTTCTACAGAAATATCTAATAACTTAAATTTAGATCCTAAACTAGACTTAAGAGATGCACATAAAGAACTAATTCAAAGAGAATTAGAATCTGATAAACCCTATTTATTTTTAACAGGAAATCTCGGAATTGGTAAAACGACTGCTATTACAGAGTTTCTCAAACAACCAAGAATTACCGATGAAGGATTTTTGTTTTTTTATATTAGTCCAAGAACACAAGTTAACCTAGATATTTTTGAAAAGTTTACAGATAAAAATACAAGCAAACTTTATGATGATAGACTTTTCGCTATTACCACTAACTCTCATCTTATTAAGTCGAATGATGGTAATTTAACGGTTAATTACCGTTCTAATATGTATCAAGATAAGCGTTTTAAATATCATAATGTCCATTTTATTCATCAAAATCACGAATTAGAGTATAAACCCTCAAATATTTCTGACACCTATCGTCATAATGAAGATACGGTAAAAGATAAACCGATGAAGACTAAGGGAGTATTACAAAGTATTTGTGAAGCAATAAATAGTATTATTAAAAATGAAATATCTAATAATATTATTGCTACTGTTGCTATGCAATCATTTAAAAAAACTAAAGGGGGTAAGAATACCTTTTCAGAACATTTTGATAAAATATTTAAGAGTACATATAGTTATAATAAAAATACATTTTTAGAAAAAAATATGCAAGATATTTCAAGTCGAATAAAACATATTTTTGTAATGATTGATGAGATTACTGGAGATGAAAGTGGGGTTTACTTTCTTCATGAAATTAATAAGTTTTTTAGACATTTTAAAGATGAATATGGATTTAATTATAAAATTATTATAGCTGATGCTTCTATTGTTAACCCTGATGTTATTAATCAGCATTTTTCTTGCACTGTTCCTGAACCTAATAAAATCTTTTTTAGACAGAGTTTTGCTGAAGCGTTACCCTTATCCGTTGAAAATTTTAAGTTTAAAAATAAACCAGCTACAATCATTAATAGTAATGCTTATCCTGCAAATAGTTTAAAAATCACCTATAAATTGTTTATTGAATCTATTGAATTTCATGAAAAATTATATTCACAAAAAAATCAACCGTTAAGAGAAGCAGTACAAAAACAACTTATTAAAGATATCAAACATATTCTTAAAAATCATTCGTCTGAACAGATTATTGTTTATATTCAAGATAAAGAAAGATTAGCAGAGTTAATTACAAAAATTCAATCGTCCCGAAAATTTGAATAAAAGAAAGACTATTTAGAGATTCATGCAAACTTAGGAGATAAAGAGAAAAAGGAAATCAAACAATATCTTGATCAAGAAACCCTAAAAGTTATTTTTATGACATCTTCTGCAAGTCGAGGGTTATCCTTTCCCAACGTCAAACATATTTTAGTAGAAATTCCTAGATTTGAAGTAGAAAAAAACTTAATGGAAGTGATACAAGTTATTTATAGAGGAAGAGGAAACGATGAAATTGATAAGCAGGATAAACAATTAATTTTTTATCTTACTGAACAAGCAGTATATGATCAAGAAGAGGATACAGAAAATCGGAAATTAGCCATACAAGAAAGTGTTTTATCATTCATTAATCTTTTGCTAATTTTGAAAACTTCAATTATGACAAGAATTCAAGGTTTTGGAAAAATTGGAGATCACCAATTTTTAATGATTCCTGTTAGTGGAAAATCTGTTTCTGCTGCGGGTGAAACTTTTAGTAGTAAACTGAGTAATTTAATTAGACAACTGAAAAAAGAAGCAAGAAAATCTTATGATAATGAGAAACTTATAGAAGTTGCTAATTACTTAGAAAAACTTTTACAAGAATGCGATTTTACTCTCAAAAAAATGTTTAAAGATTCCCAAAAATCAGGGATATCTCCTCTTGATTTACGAACAGATTTATTCAATCAATTCTTAAAACGAATAGATAATAGTTTTGAAGAGTTACTTAATTATTATCCCATTGAACAGTGTCATATTAATGGTAGTTTATTAGTCGTTCCTATCAAAAATAAAGGAATTGAAGAAAGATATAAAATAAAAACCGATAACAATTCAAAAACCTTAAACTATGAAGAAATTATCAATAACTTAGAGTATGTTAAAAAACATACAAAACTACCAGAAACTATCACGAGAACTGTTACAGATGTCATTAAATTTGTCGATACCATGTTTGAAAAGAATAATAGTGTGCAGAACTATGAACAAAATAGTCAGTATGATGATCAATATTATGCCATTCCTTTATATGCTTTTATTATTCCTGAACTTCTTGAAGAGTATTTTCAGTATGATGATGACCAAACTGAAAAATATAGTTTTAAAGATATTTTAATGTTGTATCTTCGTTCTCTTTATCCTGTTTCTAATCTTTTACCTATTGGTTCTCAATACGAACAATTTCCTTTTATTATTTTCCGTAGTTATAGTTTAAACGAACTGAGATATAAACTATTTACAGATAAATATTTATTAAATTCTAATGAAATTAATATTTTAAGGTAACTGCTCACCGCAATAAGATAGCATTATTGAAAAACATGACAAGCAACATCAATTGAGGAATAAAAAGACAATCCTGATTATTTGGCGTAAAACTTACGCTAATTTATTACGGTTATTTTTACGGCTGATTACAGA
>JASJDW010000286.1 GCA_030064955.1 Crocosphaera sp. | reverse complement strand
GAAAGTGCGTCAAAGATTAAATCCTGAACAAAAATTTTCTCAGAGTGAAGTACATCCCAGTAAAGGATGGTTACAGAGAAAATCAATTCATCAAGACTCTGAAACTGACGATGAAATGGATACCCCTGCGGTCTATAAGGGGCCAGGGTTAAATAGCAATTTAGGGGATAAATCAGAGGGGAGTGCGAAATTACCTTTTACGGATTATTCTCACCTCAAACCTGATCCTACTGACCTTATCAGAGAAAGGATACAGCAACGACTCTCAACACCACCGATACAAGCTAAGAATAGCAATGGGGAAACAAATAATAAGTCAGAACAAGACACAGGAATTGTTCAAAAAAAGAGAGAAAATGCAGACAGTATAGGGACACAGAAAGAAATCTCTCCTAACCGAACAGGATTACCCGATCATCTCAAGGCCGGAGTAGAAAACCTCTCAGGATATTCCTTAGACGATGTTAGGGTTCATTATAATTCTCCTAAACCTTCCCAATTACAAGCATTAGCTTATACCCAAGGCACAGATATTCATGTTGCCCCTGGACAAGAGAAACATTTACCCCATGAAACATGGCACGTTATTCAGCAGATGCAGGGTAGAGTCAGGGAAAAAACCAGCTATAAGGGAGTAGGGCTAAACGAGGAGAGAGCATTGGAAAGGGAGGCAGATGAAATGGTAGAAAAAGTACGCAATGCGAACTTAATTATCAGGCAAAAGGACCAGGAGAAAAAAGGAGGAGGTGATGGCAGAACCCGCAGCGAAGGAAAGAGAATCTATGGTGAAAAAAGAAAACCAAGAATGTTGAATATAAGCGATCCAGTGGTCCAAAGAATGATGGCTTTACCGCAGAAGGGACAAGGAACGCATCTAAGAACGAGTGGTGATGCTCAAAAGATATCAACTTTTTGTCAACAAGTAATTCAAGGCAATAACTTGAATGATATGTTCCGTTTATTGGAAAACCTAAAGCAATCCATAAAAACTAGAAGAGAATCGTCACAATTCCATAAAAGAGAAAGGGAGAAAAATGAAAAAAACTATCTAAAAACACGGAATTTGGATGAAGATGAAGCAAATAGATTGGAAAACAGCCACCTTGCGAGGATTAAATTGGAAGAAGGGCTATTGAAAGACGTACAGAAAAGTTATAACGAGCTAAGGCCGAAACAGGAGAAGAGTCCAAAAACAGACATAGGGGAAAGAGAGCAAAGCCAAAGCAACTATAAAAATGAATGGGAATCGTTATTCACTAATGATGATGAGACGTGGACAGAGGACAAGGACATGATAGAAACGATGAAGAAGTCTCAACCAAAGCCAGTGCAACCCATAATGACCGAGGAGGAACAAAGTAAATTGCTTGATAAGTCTTCATCTGCCTCAAAAGCCAAAAACGAACAAGAAGCACCTATGAAAATTGAGCAGTTAAAAAAGAACATAGAGGGGCATAACCAAGAAGGGGAGAAACTCAATAAGCAAAAATTCACTGTTTCATCTAAGAAAAAGCTTGGCGACAGAAAAAAATACTATGAAGTTCTGAAAACGCAATATGCTCAATATGAAGAAATAATTAAGAAAGAGACAACAGACCAGGAAAAAATAAAAGAACTGGAAACTATAGAAAAAAGCATGGGCGAACAAATTAAAAAGATTCGCTCACTATTTTTGAAAACTACAAAATAACTCACCTTATCTATATTTTGAGCGCAATCGCTATTGTAGATTGCCTGTAGTGCGATCGCCGATCTTGTAGGTTGGGTTTCGTTCCTCAACCCAACAACAAATTAAACCTTATTTTTTGTATTTTTGTTATAATTCTGTTAATCAAAAACATTTTCTATAGATATTCCATGACTCAATTAATTCAAGAAACCTTCGAGCAAATTTTACAACTTTCTGAAGAACAACAAAATATGCTTGCTATTTATTTACAGAAACACTTAGATGAATTTTTACAACAAGCTGAAAAAGAAAAACGAATTGAAGAAGGAACTTATACTATGGATGATTTTAACGAAGAAACACAACAATCTATTCAGAATATAGAAGACAAAAAAAACTTAACCATTTGTAAAGACAAAAAACACCTGTATGATGAATTAGGAATTTAATGTTATCACCGATTTTTGAAACCCGTTTTAAAAAAGATATTAAGCGTTTACAAAAACGGGGGAAAGACATGAATAAACTTAAAACTGTAATTGAAAAACTACTAGACAATCAAGAATTAGAAGCAAAATATAAGGATCATGCTTTAATCGGAAATTGGAACGGATACAGAGATTGTCATATAGAACCTGACTGGATTTTAATTTATAAAATTTCGGAGTCTTATCTTTTTCTTGTTCGTTCAGGTTCGCATTCTGATTTATTCTAATCTATGTTTTAGTGCGATCGCTGCTCTTGTAGGTTGGGTTAAGGAACGAAACCCAACAAATTATCCGTTATTAGATTATTATTAATAATGGGCTTAGAAAATCGACTAAAATAAGGGATTATAATTATAGTTACATCTGAGCAAAAAACAAGATGTTATGTCCTGTGTTGTTGGTTTACTAAACTTTATTTACCGATTAACATTGTGCGTCTAGTGATCGCCGATATTGTAGGTTGGGTTGAGGAACGAAACCCAAAAAATTCCTAACTTTGTATTGAGTTGCACTCCGTTTCACCCAATCTACGATTAAATGTTATTCTAAAGAAACCCACATTTACTCTTCAGGAAGATCGGAAATTTTGGTTAAATGGTCAATAATATGGTTAAGAGAACTACGAAGTTCAGTAAAATTGTGATTAATATTTTGTTCTAAACGATTGATTTTTCGATCTTGTTCATCTAAATGTTCTTCTACTTTCTCAAAAGCTTGACTAATCCAACCTTGGGGTTCAATGGATTGTTCTAAAGTATTCATACTTATTACTCTGTTTATCAGGTAGGGTCGTGAGATTAGTTTAACTCAAAAGCTTTTGAATCGCAGAAAAGCTCTAAACTTCATGGACAAAACTTTTTTGCCATTCCTATTTTGTCTGCATATAGTTGAGCATTTTCTAAACTTTTATGACGCATTTTTGAATTTTTATAAACTGCTCTTGACAATAAGATTATTTTATGTGGGTAAAAGTTACTCTCTCAATTATTTTCTTTAGAAGAAACAAAAAAATGATAGATTGTAACAAAGAGGAAAAGGCAAAATCTTATATGACGGTGGCTTATATCCTCGTATTGTTTGACAGAGGTATGGGAAAGTGCGTCAAAGATTAAATCCTGAACAAAAATCTTCCCAGCATGAAATCCATCCCAGTCAAGGATGGTTACAGAGAAAATCAATTGATCAAGACTCCGAAGCTGACAATGAGATGGATAACCCTGTGGTATATAAGGGGCCGACGTTAAATAGCAGTTTAAGGGATAAATCCGACGGGAGTAGGAATTTACCTTTTGTAGATTATTCCCATCTTAAACCTGATCCGTCTGACCTCATCAGAGAAAGAATACAGCAACGACTATCAACCCCTCCAAGCTATGTCGATGATTCCCCGGTCAAAGATGAGCCGTTATTCTCATCTCAAGCAGAGCAAACAGCCGCACTAAAAACCAGTACAGGGGACAGAGAAACTGCCAGTGGTAGTGGTGGGATAGAAGATGGTACGGTGGCAGGTGGTGCAGGAGAAAATACGAACGTATCTCAAGATGCTATTACGATTAGTGCTGAAAATCCCAGCCAAATTTTAGAACAGCTTAAAAATACTCCACCAACTCAAGCATTTGCTGCCTATACACAAGCTCAAACCGTTTCAGTTCAAGCACTAGAAAAACAAAAACAAGAGGTACAAGCATCAATCCCTGAAATTTCTGCGCCGACAGGACTACCTGCTAAAAAAACAACTGAAGTTGGCCAAGAATCACAACAAGCTGCGAATAAAGCTGCTCAAGGCAATCAGTCTGCTGTAGATAATATTGAAGGTACACCATCAAATCAAGAAAAGTCCGAATATGATACTTCCGTAGTTGAAGTTCCCCCAGCACCGTTACCTCCGACGACTCAATTAGCAGGTCAAGAAACTTCAGAGGAAGGACAACAAGATGCACAGCTTAGTCGTAGCGCACAAAATGCTCTTAACAGTATTCAGATTAATCTCGATCAGATTAGTCCCAACGCAGGACCTAATCCCAAGGTTGATTTAAGTGGAGATGCTGACCCGAATCAAGTCACAGATATTCACAATCAATCTACCCAAGAAGTCCAATCGACAAAAGCTCAGGCTGCACAAGCAATTCATCAAGAGTTTGGAGAAAATAATATCTTCCCCGAAGCTAGTAATGAAACGGTCAAAGCCAATAAAGAACTGACAGCAATTTCTCCTCCAGACGTGAAATCAGGAAACTCTCCTGCTATTCCCCCCGAAGTTGCTGGTCAATTAAATCAATCTCTCAGTCCCTTTTTAACAGAAAAAATAGGAGTCGAACAAGATAAATATAAAGCAGGTAAAGATAAATTCGATGTGGATTCGGCTCAGGCAAAAACAGATACGAATCAAGAAATTGCTAATCTGAACACAGAAACTAAAGAGAAACAATTAGCCGAACAAAAGCAAGCAAAATCAGCAGTCGCCCAGTACAGACAGGAATGGAAAACTGAGTTAGATACTGTGGAAAAAGACTATCAAGAAAAAGCAGGTAAGGCCACAACGGAACAGGGTAAAAAAATTGGTGAAGAGAAAGCCAAAGGAGAAAAAGAAGCGTCTCAACATTTAGAAGAAGCTGAGAAAAAAGTAAAAACTGAAAAACAAACAGCCGAGCGGGAAGTCGCACAGAAAAAAGAAGAAGGTCAACAAAAATCTGGCGGTTTCTGGGGTTGGGTTAAATCGAAAGCAAAAGCTTTCATCGACGGCATTAAAAAAGCCGTTAACTTTATTTATGATAATTTACGCAAAGCCGTTAAAGCCATTTTTGAAGCAGCGAAGCAACTGGCCTTAGCTGCTATTGACCTAGCTCGTAAGGCAATTGTTGGCTTAATTAAAGCTTATGGTGAAATTCTTAAAGGTTTAGTGAAGATTGCCTTTGCAGCCTTTCCAGAAATAGCCAAGAAAATCAATGCCAAAATTGAGCAAGCGGTTAATAAAGCCGTAGAAGTAGTGAATGCTGCTGCTGATGCCCTGAAAAAAGCAGTTACTGCCGTTCTTGATTTCTTAGCAAATACTCTAGATTCCCTACTCAAACTGGTTCAAGACATTTACAACGGCATTTTCACTGTGATCGGTATGATTATCACAGGTGAGTTTGCCGAATTGTTTAAACGGATTGGTAATTTAATTGATGCAGCTAAAGCCGCACCCCCTCAGTTTGAGACAGCAGGATATGAAGAGTTACTCGGAGGAAACCTCGATCAACCTCTATCACCCATAGAACTAGATCAGGCACAGGCAGCAGGGATTAATATTCCTGGTCAGCAAGGTAGCACTACAGCAGCACCCGTTCCTGAGTCAGAGTTACCAACATCACCTTGGACTCTAGAAAATGTGGGCGTTGATACGGTTGAGAATAACATGGAGCTCTCACCGGAATTAGTGGCTGATCTGATGCAGCAGACCAATGGTGATGGCGAGGTCATGCTGGGAGAATCTAGCGATCGCAGTCGTTCGATGGACTCAATTCTTGCTGAAGTATCTGGAGACAAGCACGAACGAGGAGAAACGGAGAAACAGCAGTATCCAGATGATAGATTAACACCAAGACAACGAGCCGAAATTAAATGGGAGTTAATGAAGCAGGGAATCTCCCAATGGTGGTCGGATAATTGGCCCATTGTCATTGGTGCTGGAGTCTTGGGAGTAGTGGGATTCATTGCCGCTAACATTGTTACTGGTGGGGCGATTACCGCAGCACTACCTGCAATTATGAGTGTTGTCGGTCCACTATTTGTGGGAGTTACCATTGCTACTCTGGCTGGACATATCCGTGACTATCTCGCTAAAGGTTGGGAAGGCGATATTCAAGGTGGGGGTAAAAGTTTAGCCAAAGGTCTTGCCGCTGGAGCGATCGAACTGATTTCCTTGGTTACTTTCAAAGCCGGTGGTGCAGCCCTCAAAGGAGCAAAAGCCGTAGGTAAAGCTGGAGTCAAAGTGGCTCAGGGTGCAATGAGGGCGATCGCTAGAGGTGCGAAATATATTATTGAAAAAGGCAAGGTTCTCTTCAAAGGTATTGCTGGCACAGGACTAGGTAAGCAGTTTAAGAAACTGAAGAATTTGGGTAAAGGATTATTAGATAAACTTCGGTTTAAGGCATTCCGTATTAGGGTTAAAAATCGAAGGTTTAAACTTGAAGGATTAATTAATCCTTGGGTATTTTTAGCAGATGGCTCCATCGAACAAGTTACTTTTGAAGGACAGGGTCGAGCTGTAGTCGGAGAACAAGTTAAACATGGCAGAAAAAATGCGATAGTTGTTGGAATTCAAGATACAAAACCGAGTAAAGCTGTTCAAGAACTAATAGATAAGGCTGGAGATCCTCACCTCATCAAGCAAAATCAGAAGCTCTATCAGCAGCTCAAAAATATGAGTGAGGATGAAATTAAAGTTCTTCTCACCAATAGGGAAACGACGTATCAATTGAGGAAAGGAATACCTGGTTTACAACCTCCTGGTTTTCAAGCTCATCATATCGTTCCTCGGGAATTACGAGGAAATAAACAGATCAAAGACTTTTTAGATGAACTTGGATTTGACTTTGAAGATGGATTTCGTAACGGAATCATGCTTCCTAGTAAATCTGGACATGGTGTCAAGGGTTGGAAAAATGCAACCATTCATCGAGGAAGTCATCCACAATATACTGCTCGGGTTACATCGTCTCTCGAAACTCTTGCAGATGCCTATAAAATGGAAAGAAAAGGATTGTCACCTCAGCAACTTATAACCCTATCGCAAAAGTACTCTCAAAAAGTTGATCAGACAATCAACAAATTTAAACAAGAGCTGATGTCAGGTAAAACACGTCACTTGAAGTAAAGCAATGAAATCAAAAGAAAATTTTTATCTGTTACATAGACTAATTACTAAAGGAGATTTGTATGTTTGGGAATACAACGCTCCTGAAGCATATGACGAATATAGTAGTGGTCAATCTATTGACTCAACAAGTACTCCGATACAGCTTTTTTATAAATATAAAACTCATCGAAAAACAGATTATTTGGCTGGTATTTTTTCATTCCCAATTATATCTAGTAGATTTAGGCAATTATTAGTTGACGCAGGTACGACCTCTCTTGATTTTCATCCTGTCAAGTTAATTTGTCAAAAGACAAAGGTTGTAGATAATGACTACTCATTCTTAAATATTTTAGATAACATTGCCTGTTTTGATTGGAATAAGTCTGAATTCGAGAGAGGATTCATTCGTCAGGATGTCGTTAGAGAAGTGAGAAAACTAAAAATTATTGAAGAGAAGCTTGCAAGACGAGATTTGGTGAGGATGAAAGAAATACCTTCAGCTATTTTAATTAGTAATAGACTTTGTAAACTCATTGAATCGGCTAAGATGACTGGCGTGAAATTTCAAAGAATTGATGAATTTATAATGCCTTAAAATGAATATTAAAAATAGAGTGCGATCTCAAAGAGAGCCATGTAGCGGTGCGCTTATTAGTTGGATGAAGATGCAACTATTTTCTCTAAGAGAAACCAAAAAAGTGATAAGTTATAACAAAGAGGAAAAAGCAGAATTTTCAAGAAGACCGCTAGTATCCTCGTATAGTTTGATAGAGGTACGGGACAGTGCGTCAAAGATTACATCCTGAACAGAAATTTCCCCAGAATGAAGACCATCCCAGTAAAGGATGGTTACAGAGAAAATCAATTGATCAAGACTCTGAAACTGACGATGAAATGGATACTCCTACGCTCTATAAAGGGCCGGGGTTACGTAGGAATTTAGGGGATAAATCCGAGGGGAGTGCCAAATTACCGTTTCAGGATTATTCCCACCTCAAACCTGATCCATCTGACTTTATTAGAGAAAGGATACAGCAACGATTCTCAACACCACCGATACAATCTAAGTTAAGCGTCGGGAAACCTAATGATAAGTACGAACAAGAAGCAGATAGGTTAGCTACCCGAGTCGTACAACAGATTAATACGCCTACTTTTAATCCTTTTAATCAATCACCTGACAGACACTCAGTCGAACGAAATAAGGATAGGGAAGAGGATAAAATTCAGGCTAAATTAACCCTACAACCAAAAAGAGTGATCACCGGCGGGGAAGTTTCATCAGATTTAACCACCCCTATTAATCGTGCTAGAGGTGGAGGACAGCCTTTAGATCAAGGACTACAAAAGTCTATGGGACAGGTAATGGGGGCAGATTTTAGTGGGGTGCGAGTGCATACCGATGGGCACTCAGATCAGTTGAATCAATCACTTCAAGCGAAAGCGTTTACCACTGGACAGGATGTGTTTTTTCGGCAGGGAGAATATCAGCCAAGCAATCCTGGGGGACAGGAGTTAATTGCCCATGAGTTGACCCATGTGATGCAGCAAAATAGGGGTGGTGTGCAAACGATGCAAAGGAAAGGAAATCCCAATAATGATGATGAAGGATTAGAGAAAAAGGAAGATTTGCATGGGAATAGTTTGGCAGTGAAACAGGAAGCGTCCCCTGATGAACGTAAAGAAGCGGCGAAAAATAAATTTATTGCTTTGATGGAAGCAAAAAAGAATATGAATCGAGAAGAGATAAAAGAAGTTTTGGTTGACTTAAAAACTGAATTTAGTCTTTCTGATGCCAAACTTGAAGGGGATCAGTTAAATTCTAAAATTGGATTTTATGCTTCACCTGCAACATTTTTACCATTAAATACGCTTGTTATAGGTGGACAAAAACCAGTTGGGGTAGCATCAGTTAAAGCAGGTGATTATATTAAAGCAACTCGTTATGATGGACCTTTTCCAACTCCAGGGAAAGAAGTAGTTGACGCATTTGATGATAGGTTTGAAGATAAGAAAACAACATATAATAATGGGCATCTGTATCCTAGTCCTAACAAGAAAAGCAAGGGAGGTTCGCAAATATACCAAGTACAAGCTATAGATCCAAATAACCTGCCCCTTCGTACAAAAACTAACAATAAAAATTATCGAAGAGCAGGGATTGTAGAGGCTAAATCTAGTGTTACAAGACATGGAAAAAGATCAGGTGGTGGAGAAACTTTGTTTGGCCATTTTGGTGCAGATGAAGAAGTAATTAAGACTGGACTTGCCAACACAAATTACAATGGAGGCCATCTTGTGGGCGATCAAATCATGGATAGCCGTAACGCATTTAATTTGTATGAAGACTGGAATCTTGCACCTCAACAAAGAAATTTTAATAGTCCTGTTTATACAAGTACTATGGAAAATCCAGTTACAAAAGCAATAAATGCTGGAGCAACGATAAAATATAGAGTCACAGTTAAATATCCTGATGATACTTATAATATCAATCCATCAGTCCTTGTTAAAAAATTATTTCCTAACACTGATCCTTACCGAAAAGAAGTTGAAGGTGCGATCAATTTAAAGAAAGGATTAGATAATGCCTTTGCCTTTAGACGTAGAACACCCGGTTTCTGGCAGGCTGAAGCAGAAGTCGTCCCAGGTGGAAAAACTAAGATAAATTCTGGTAAGATTAACGCTCGTCCAGATGTAGCCTTTGAAAACATTCCTGTCAATGTATTGCCTAGCGTTAAGTATAATCCTGCTGCTCCGGAACAAGTGAGATATTCATTAAAAACATATACAAATGCAGGCTGGAAAGCACAAAAAGGACCCGCTCCCAAGAAACCCTTGGTATACAATGGAGCGCGGAAGGTTGTAGTAACAGCTAGACAGCAAACATTTTGACGTATCGAGATCAATAGAACACCATTCCACTAACATCAGATAATAGCTAAAAACTATCCCACGAAGCGGTAATCTAATACGTTGACATCCTCACCCCCCTAAAAGTGGGGTGATTCCTAAACCTCACGATTTAGGTTTCTGTTTCAATGCAGTTGCCTTGCGAGATTTACTCTCTTCAGGTCTTACACTCGCT
>JASJDW010000285.1 GCA_030064955.1 Crocosphaera sp. | reverse complement strand
TCAACATTCCAGATAGTAATAGTATCACCAGCCCAACCAGGTGCTATCAGCTTACCATCAGGGCTCAACGTCCCATAACCTATTTCTTGAGGGAATTCAGCTAACAGAGTTCCACTTTCTAAATCTCTCAATTTATTATTACTAAATATCATTACCTTTCCATTTGAGCCGAGCATCACTTCATTTATGATTCCAGGTTGCTTTAAATCTTTTCCTATTTGTTGTCCATTCAAATCCCAATATTTGACTACTTCATCAGTGCTAACAGTTATAAGCTTTTGACTATCAGCACTAAAAGTAATACTCTGAACTTCACCCCCTACATTGAATGGTTTAAATCTAGATGACAATTTACCCGTTCGCTCTAATAAGCTAACCGTACCATCGAATTGAAGTATAGCTAATAACTGGTCATTAGGACTAAAAATAACTTCATTTACCTCGTTCGGAATTTTGATAATATTTTTTTCTTTAACTTGATAGATAGCTTTGTGTAATGTTAGTTCAACCTGATTTTGTAACTGTGTCTCTGGCTTAAATAATTGTAATAATAAAGATTTTTTTAATGTTTTTGCTGCTCTTAAAATGTCAATCAAAGAATCTAAATCTTGATTCAAAAGTAATTTGGCTTCTGAAGCTTGCCTCAAAGCCAAAATTTGAGATATTTCGGATTTTCTCCATTGATATCCAGCAAAAAAGGAAAATCCCGCTAAGATTGCAGTTATTATCCCAAATGTTATTAACTGCAATCTTTTCAAATGATCACGTTCTTTTATACTCTGCTGAATGAATTCTTTCTCATAAATTAGGTCTTTTGGTCGTTCCCGTAAATATTCTTCTGCATTCACTAACGCAGCACCTCGTAACAATGAACCCTTATCTTTATTCGTCGTTTCCCATTGTCTCATTGCGACTCTTAACTGTTCTTGCCATACACGAAACTTACGGTCAGTTTCCATCCACTCCCGTAGTTTGTCCCAATTTTGAATTAAAGATTCATGAACAACCTCAACCGTTTCTTGTTCGCTATCATTTCGACTGGTGACCACAAGTCTGCTATCAGCTAAACCATCTTTGCGAGTAATTAAATGCCAATTTTCTTCCCCTAATTCAACACGATTAGCCCGTCTTCTCGTATCTTCTGTTCCCTCACCTGGGCGAACTAATTGAATGAAAATTTGTCGTGCTTGTTCTTGTTCATCTGGAGTTAATTGGCTATACTTTTTATCTGCATACTTAGTCAAAGCACCCTTCACTTGACCACTAGATTTATAAGCATCATGAGTCAATTGTTTACCTGTTCTCTTTTTCCATAACTCTGTTAAAGCAAATTCCAACAAAGGTAAATTGCCTGGTTCTTTTTCTACATCATTCAAGATTCGTTCTACCAAACCCTCTTCAAAAGTAACCCCTAACTTTTCAGCCGGTTTTTCGATTACTTGTGAAAGTTCCTCACCACTCATCGCACCAAGCTTAATGTCCGCACCTTGCAAAATATCAGCAAATGGGCGATAAGATAGGGCATTTCCCAAGAAATCAGCACGCATAGTTAGCACGAAAACGAAGGGTGATGAAGATTGCCCAGCAGGAGAGTAAATATTATCTATTAAAATATCTAGGAAATGACGACGAAGCTTTTCGTCTTGACAGATGGTATAGATTTCCTCAAATTGATCAGCAATTAAAAGAACCCGATGATTAGAATAGTTTGTTTGAATATCAGTAATAACGTCAGAAAGTAGAACTTTTCCACTATGCAGAAATTCCGCTAGTTCACTCGCTTCGACAAGCTGCTGAGACTTATTAAGTGATGGTGTATAAAGAGGAACAAGTGCTTTTGCGAGACTATAGAAAGGATCTACCTTAGAACTTTTATTTTGTTTCCGAACAACACCAGGACGAAAATGAGTAAACTTCCAATGGCCTTCTTCTTCCAACTTGGGGATTAATCCCGCCAAAACGACTGAAGATTTGCCACTTCCCGACGCACCTAAAACTGGAATAAAGTTACGAGTTTGTGTCGCCTGAAAAAGTTTTTCTACAAAAACATCGCGCCCAAAGAAAAACTCAGAATCGTTAGGAGTAAAGTGATACAAACCACGATAAGGACAGGTCAGATTGTCATCAGTAGCATCAACAGGTGTAACTTTTACTTCTTCTGTATAGCCGTAATAGTTGTAGATAATGTTATTATCACCAATGGCAAAACCCTGTGCTTGCTTTTCAAATTTTGGATTGTATTGGGAACTTTCTTCACTCATCTAAATCCTCCAATATCCTTTAGCCAAACTTATTCTGTTGTACATTGCGATCGCCTATTTGCGCACCCTTAACTTCACCTTTAAATTCTACGTTGAATTTTCCTGTTGCTGATTCATCTGGTTTTGCCTGTTTCAGCAATTCTTGAGCAACCTTAATAATTTCTTCATCTTTATCAACATCCGCATCGCTGATTTTCCCTTTTAACAACCCTTCAGCTTGCTGAATTTCTTCTGGTTTGGCATCAACCATAGCTTGTGCTAGAGAATCCCCATCAAACTTACGCTTAATCAAGGTTTTCAACGCTTCATAAGCGTCTTTAACCGCTTTCCCTGCCGTATCCTTAGCAGCAGCAGTGGCACCAGCAACCAGTGCCATCATAATAAGAGAAATAGGCTCCATAATTTATCCTGTATCATTCATTGGTAGTAGTGGAAAACAGCCGTTATGTTCTCTTAGCATCATCCACAATAATAATTCTAAAAATCAAAACACTAACCTTTCCATAACTGTCATAAAATTTAATAAAAATTGAAATCAATATTACCATCATTTTCCCAATCCTCTATCATTGCTATTAAACTATTTTGACTGTCATATTAATAAGTATAAGTATTAACAATCAAACAATATTTTTGATGTTTTAGTACATAAATAACCTATCTTAGTTCCTTAAAGGTTACTGACTGTTCATTCCCTTCAACAGCCAAGAAATTAAACTATTATTCAAAGAACGAGAATAATCCGATCCAAGGTATAGACTAAAAAGGACACGAAAAAGAAATGGTGGTCACTTGATCCCATCCATCTCAAACTGAAGCCTACTGGGGTCAGGATAAACATAAATTATGAAGGGAGAGACTGTCAATCTCTCTTGATATGAAGTTAAGGAGTTACATGGCAAACCTCAACCCAACCGCAAGTTATAGCCTTGCATTAACCATCGAATTACCCAATATTGCAGGAACCCTCGCCAACGTTACCCAAGCGATCGCAGGGGCCCAAGGAAGTTTTGGACAAATTTCTCTGATTAAGCATAACCTCAAAATTACGCAACGAGAAATTACAGTAGAAGCATCTAGCGAAGATCACGCCGAAAAAATTGTTGCTGCTGTCAGAGAAATTCCTAACGTTAAGATCCTAAAAGTCTCTGATCGCACCTTTGAACTCCATCGTAAGGGTAAAATTACCGTAGAAAGCCGTCTCCCACTCCATTCTCAAGGGGACTTGGCCATGGCTTATACGCCAGGGGTAGGACGTATCTGTAAAGCCATCGCCCAGGATCTGTCTCAAGTCTATAATCTGACAATTAAAGATAATACGGTAGCAGTGGTAACGGATGGGAGTGCAGTGTTAGGGTTAGGAAACTTAGGCCCCGAAGCAGCTTTACCAGTGATGGAAGGCAAAGCGATGTTATTTAAAGAATTTGCTGGGGTAGATGCCTTTCCTATCTGTTTAGCCACCCAAGACACAGAAGAAATTATCGAAACCGTTAAACGGATCGCCCCAGTCTTCGGAGGGGTTAATTTAGAAGATATTGCAGCCCCCCGTTGCTTTGAAATTGAAAAACGCCTCCGTCAAGAATTGGATATTCCTGTGTTTCACGACGATCAACATGGGACAGCGATCGTTACGTTAGCAGCTTTATTTAATGCCCTGAAATTAGTCCAGAAGTCTCTAGAAGAGGTACGAATTGTCATTAATGGGGCCGGGGCTGCTGGGGTGGCGATCGCCTCTTTATTGCGGACTGCCGGGGCTACCACCATTTGGCTATGTGATTCCAAAGGTTTGATTTCCCACAGTCGCAACGATTTAAACCCTCAAAAACAAGCTTATGCGGTGAGTGCTACCGGTACCCTCGCCGATGCCATGCAAGGGGCCGATGTCTTTTTAGGGGTGAGTGCGCCAGGAGTCGTAACGCCAGAAATGGTGCGATCGATGAACAAAGATCCCATTGTTTTTGCCATGGCCAACCCTATCCCTGAAATTCAACCAGAGTTAGTCATCAATGATGTGGCGGTGATGGCCACCGGCCGCAGTGACTATCCCAATCAAATTAACAATGTTTTGGCTTTTCCTGGGGTGTTTCGAGGGGCATTAGATTGTCGTGCTAAAAATATTACTGAGCGTATGTATTTAGAAGCAGCTAAAGCGATCGCCTCTTTGGTTAACCCCAGTCAATTGGATGCTGAACATATTATCCCGTCTGTTTTTGATGATCGGGTGTCTCATGCTGTAGCTAGTGCGGTGCAATTAGCTGCCCGTGAAGATGGGGTGGCGACTCAATAGTTTTTGTTTTTAACAGCCCTTCTGCCTCCCCCGAAAGGGCTGTTAATTTTTTTTGCCATTTTGATAGGTTAACTAAAAATTGTATTTACATAGGGTTATAAAGAACTTAGAGCGTAACTCCGATGAAACAATCGCCCCCGAAAAAAGACTGGCAATGTTTTGAGTTTTCTGGTTATAAAATTTATTCTAAAGAAGAACAATACTACACCATTTATCAAACAGGGAGTCATCAAGACGGAGACTATTTAAGGGTTTATGTGCCAAAAAATCCTTATAACGAAAAGGGTAAACTCAAAGTCATTACTTATTTACATGGCTTTGCCTTGTGTTTACCAGAGTTTTATGAAGAACATCTATCTCAATTAGCTACTTTGGGCTACTATGTGTTTTTCCCTGATTATCAAAAAAGTAATTATCCTGACTTTCCTGATGAGTCAACTTCAGATAAATCCACCTTAAGTTATTGGTCATTAGCTGCTGGTACTTCTTTAACAGGGATGATTCTACGGCGAGACACGGATACCACTGATATTCCTGAATTAAAACCGAAAAATAATAGTCAAAAGTTTCGTTTATCCCTAGGATTAATTATTTTAATTATTTTCCTCAGAATTTATGGCTTTATTAAAAGGGAATATGCCCAAAATCTCTTAAGTATGATTTTTACGGTATTGCGTAGTTTATTCTATGCGCCCAAAGAATGGCTGGCTTTTGCTGTTAATAGTACAGTAGTCGGTTGGCAAAAATTACAGGAATATTCTGAGCAAAATTCCTCAGATGCAACTCAACTGTTATTTAAAAATGATATTGATTTTTATGTTTTTGGTCATTCTTTAGGGGGACTATTAGCATTAAGTTGGCCTTACTATTTAAGCCAAAATACTGATAAAAGTTTAACCCTATTTACTCCCCAACAAATTATTACTAGCGATCCCGCTCCCAATACTAATCTAGGGATTCCTGGTATTGCTTTGATAATTTTAAAAATCTTTGGCTTTCCCTTTGCTACCCAACCGATGGGAATTGAAGAAACAGGGCAAAGTATTGAGGTTCCAGTGGGTATTTTACATGGAATCGATGATAGAATTGTTAAGGCCACTCAATGGGTTGTTCCTCCTCTAGAAGATAAAAACGGACAGTTTTTTAGCATTGCTTCTGTAGCGAAAAAAATCTATTTTTCTGAATCTAATCCTGACAAAAACTTAACAGCAGACCATAATCAATCTGTTACTAATACTGAATATTATGGTGATGGGTTTATGGCTAATTTTGGAGGAGCGAAAGATGGACCAGATGCCTATAATTATCAATATGTTTGGCCAGCTTTGCAAGCTGTTGTAACCGATAAAGCGCAAGTTAATCAACTGGTTAACCATCAAGGGTTTGACCTCAAAGATTTTGGGGTTGTTGATGAACCAAACCCCCCTTCTAATTTTACTCAAATTTTCTTGGTTATTTTAGGGGTATTGGGTTTACTGGGAGTTGGCTACCTACTCATTAATTAGGGTTTGCTAAGACGTAGGGGTCAACAACTGTTGACCCCTACAAATCTGATAAAATGGCGGGAGGCGGATTTGAACCACCGACCTTCGGGTTATGAGCCCGACGAGCTACCAGACTGCTCTATCCCGCGTCGCCTTTTCTAGTATAACAACAAAGTCTAAAAAATTGCAAGCCTTTTTACAAAGTTTCTCGCCCCTGTCTTCTTTCAAGACATCACTAACTCCCCAACGACTTCTAACCGTTTATAACTGCTTAACAGCATAAAGGTTTCTGCCAGGGTTTCGGCTACACTGGGACTAATCCAACCCATTTGCCGTAAGATATGAATAGCAACAGCCGACTTAGCCCGTTTTGAGCCGTCTAACACTTTGATAGCGAGTCCCATTCCTTCACCGACACGGGCAATACATTGAATACCTTCAGCCCCGGCTTTACTGACTAATTCTCCTTCTGTTAAACGCATTAACTCCGTATCAAATGCTCCCGTACCGGCTACCATCGTAGGATAATAGGTCATGGCTCGCAAAATCCGTTCTAGATCAAGACGTTTCCCAGAGGACAGTTGGGCATATAAATGAGCCATTTGAGAGAGTTTCATTGAATAGGTGGGTGCGCCACAATCATCGTGTGCGCCGATCAACTCCGCCCCTGGAATGCCCAATAATTCCCCAATTTTATCTAAAATCAACTTTTGTACAGGAGATGACCGTTTTAAATAGGTATTGAGGGGCCAACCCCGTTGCTGACATACCGCCAACATTCCGGCGTGTTTTCCTGAACAGTTATGTTGCAAGGGACTATTACGACCTTCTGGGATGGGACATTGTAAGGCACTGGGATCAATATCAGCCCGCCAGAGGACATTAAATACTTGTCTTGCTTGTTCAACGGTTCCTTGATGGGAACTACAAATAATGGCTAAGTCTTTATCATTGAGATCATAGCGTTCTAACGTTCCTGTGGCTATGACCCCTAAGGCTTGAAAGGGTTTAAGGGCAGAACGAACAAAGGCGGTGGTTTCTGGGTTGCCAGCAACGGATAAAACCCGGCCTCGATCATCACAGACGGTTGCTTCGATGTGATGGGTTGATTCAACGATCCCTTCTCGCAATAGGTGTACTTCGAGTTTGGGGGTTACGTGACGTTTTACTCTGGTGGTCATAGAGAATTAACTAAAGATTATAAACATAGCCAAACTGTGCCATCGCCAGCCATCAATAAGGCTAATATCCCGGCGGTACGGGTTAAGCGTCCTAAAATGGGATTAATTTGGTAGGAGACAATCAGGCGATCGCGGGTTAACATTTCGGGGGGTTTGGGCCAGGTTTGCCCGTCGTACCATCCTGACTCTTCGTAGAAAATGGTTTCTTTTTTCAGGCGATCGCTAACATAGTGCCACCCAAAAAATAATTGTAATAGGATCAAGGCTAATATCAATCCGGCACCTAAATTGCTGAAGAGAATAAAGGGTAACATGGATTTATTCGGAGAAAAGCTGGCCGCTGCGATCGGGCTAGTGATCACCCAGCCTATTGTCCAAATGACAGCTATTTTCCGTAAGAATAGGGAGTTTTCTAAGGTTGCCAACCGAAAAAACCAAGATTCTTTTAACTCCTCATATTCGTTCACTGGCTGTTGCTCTAGGGGGACTGGACAGACTTGTATAGATGATTCCCTCATGATCGTGATGCTTGTGTAACTTCTAATGATGAAAATTCTAACCTTTCTGCATGACCCCAGAAGGCTTCTAAATTGTAAAATTCTCGTTCTTCGGGTAAAAAGATATGAACGATCACATCTCCAAAATCCTGTAAGATCCAATTACCGTCATTTTTTCCTTCGGTTTGTCGAGGAACTTGTTGATGGGTTTGATAGACTTTTTCTTCGATCGCTTCTGCAATGGCTTTAACTTGGGTACGAGAAAAGCCGGTAACAATCACAAAATAGTCAGTCAGATAGGAGACTTCTGTGACTTTGAGGATAACGATATCGCTGGCTTTGCGATCGTCGGCCGCTTGGGCTATGGTTAGAGCTAGGGTTTGGCTTGGGTTGTCGCTGGTTTTATCAATCACTGTTAGGTTATTGGGGTCGTTAGCGATAATATTTTGATAATAGGTCATTGAGATTTCTATATATTGTACAGATTTTTTTTGAAGATGAGTTAATCAATGGCTCAGTGTAAATAAACTTAATTAACGACTACGGTTCACTTCTTCTTGTAACCACGGATCAACGGTTTGGCCATCTTTGCGTTTTAATTCAATTTTTATGTTTGTTTTGAGGTTAGAATCAGAAGGGATGGGTTGGGGATGAAATGAAATTTCGTAGGCATTGGGATCTTCGTTTTGTTCTCTTAACCAATCTTGGACTTTGATAGCACAAAAGAAGGATTGCCCCTGTTCAAACATCCGAGATATTTGCATTTGCAAGGTATGAGGATTAATTCTAGGCATAAAGGTTAAACATTCTCAGTCTTTCTCCCTTTTCATTGTAATCAATTTTTTTCTTAATTTTCAGCTTATTTATTTACATTAACAAATATTTAAGTTTAAGGATAATTGTTCTGTTTTGGGTTCATTTAGCTGTTGATTATAGTTTTTAATAAAAATTTCTTGTCCTTTTTGGGCTTTTCCTTGTTTATAGTTATTCATCCCATATTGTAACTGCCAAGGAATGATATGGAAGTCTTTAAAATAGTTTCTAATCTCTGGAGCATCATCATAGGTAATTAACCATTGATGCTCACATTGTTTCATTGTATGGGCAAAGGCTTGATGATTAAATGAAGTGTGTAAGTTGCCGTCTTTTCCATATAATTTTGATTTTGTTGCCGTTAAATAAGGGGGATCTAAAAAAATAAAAGTTTTATCACCTTCTTGGTTAACAACATCTCTATAATCTAAGTTTGTAATACGAATTCCTGGGAGAATATGACCCAACTTTTCTAAGCGATCAATAGATGATTTCGTAAATCTTGTATGAAAAGATTTTTCTGAATAGCCTCCTGATTCAATTGTTCCTGAAAAAGTAATTCTATTTAGTACAAAAAAACGAACTGCTCTATCAAAATCTGATATTCTATTTACATCAATCGTAGTTAATTCTGTAAATAATTCTCTTCCATTTGTTCTATTTTTTTTGATTTCTCTCAGTTGATAAACTAAGGCTTCTAAGTCAGATTGAGCCATTTTCCAAAACAAGTAAACTTCTGGGTTTAAATCATTAATCCAAATATCAATATTAGGATAAATTTGTTTAAGATAAATAAACATTGATCCCCCACCTACAAACGGCTCTCTATATTCAGAAAAATTAAAATTTTTAGGTAACTGTTCTTCTATTTGTCTAATGGCTCTTGATTTTCCACCAGGATACCGCAAAGGACTTTTGATCATAATTTTTCAGTCAATATTTAGTTAGATTTAATTTCAATACTTATTTTATCATTATTTTTTGCTTCTGAGTTTAATTTTTTTATAGTTTTTATATCCTGACTATTTAAAATATTAGCATTAACATTAATAAAAGATTCTATTTCATTTAAGTCAGATGGTAAAATAAGTGAACCAATAATATTTTTTCCTGTTAACTTCAATCTAGTTTTAAATTCAATCTGCTTATTATTCAAATATAGTCTATCTAAATTAGAAAAAAGAATTAACTTAAAAAGTCCATCTTGAATATCTGATAATTTGGGAAAAGATTTTCGAGAGGTATTTTTAGATTCTTGAATAATATACACATTATCTTTTATGATTATTTCGTCTGGAGTTAAATAATAAACCCCTCCTAAATAGTTTTTGATCTTGAAAGTTGCTTTATTTCCATCTACTAGGTTTTCTAAATAGTGAGAAGTAACTGCTTCTCTTAAACTGGCATTTTCAGAATTTTTGAGAGAAATTCTTTTAAATTCCTCAAATTCATTAATGACTTTTTTCAAGTATATATCCATACTTTTTCGTGTATGAATTTCAACTCCTGTTTGGGACGAGATATTATCATAACAGTCCAATGCTTTACCAAAAATACTCGTAAACTTT
>JASJDW010000028.1 GCA_030064955.1 Crocosphaera sp. | reverse complement strand
AAATTTTCACTTAGGCTTGTTCATTTCTGTTTTTTCTCCTATTTTCTTTCTCCCCTGCTCCGGTCTCCCTGCTCCCCTGCCGTCTCAACTAGGATGTTTGTGATCTACCTATATATAAACTACCCCAACTTGCTCACGCTGAAGTTGGGGTTTTCAAAAGCCCTAGAGCGTCAAATAAGGTAAGCTGAAGATACGATTCTTTTTGCTTTACCTTACAAGCCATCTCTGAACCTTCAGGCAGGTTTATAATCTGCCCCAATGCAAGTTTTTCTATATTTTTTGCCCCGTTATAATCAGCATCAAATTTTCCACAGGTATTACAGGTAAACTTTTTACCTTTTCTATCACCAATAACAAAACATTTATGACAACTTAACGATGTATAAGCAGGGTTTACTAAAATTAGTTTAACCCCTGCTAAAATACACTTGTAAGTCAAAAATTGCCTCAATTGGTAGAACGCCCAATTGTTTCCTAGTCGCTTATCTTTTTTGCTTCTAGGTTTTTTGTTGGTGCGTTCTCTAATACCTGTTAGATCCTCTAAGGCAATGGCTTTAGAGCTAGTCCTTGCATTATTAACTAACTGGCGAGATATTTGGTGGTTAATATGCTTCTGAAAGCGTTTCTCCTTCCCCGACAACCGTTTCAAAAGCTCCCGACATCTACGCCGTGAACATAAGAGTGCCTTTCGAGGCTGCTTGGTGCGCGTTCCCTTGCGCCGTACGACGGCGCGGGGTCGCATCCGCTTTCTTCTGAATAGTCGCCCTCAGTTTCGCATAATGATTTCGTTTATCCGTAATCTGTTTTCCTGACCATGATTCTCCTTCTGATGTTGTACAAATATCGGTACGACCTAAATCACAACCTAATACTTTATGCGTTTTAGTCTCAGGCTGTGTCGGTTCATCTAATGTTATATGAATGTAATAATCACCATTTTTGCGCTTAACTAAAGTAGCTGCTTTTGGGTCTTTTCCTTTTAATAAACCGACTTGGTAATTACCAATTAACAGCTTGATTCGTTGACGACTATTTAATAGCTTTACGCTAACTGTCCAGTCTTTTTCCCGAAAGCTAAATATTCTAGCATCGTAGTTAATAGAAGTAGGGCTAAACTCTTTAACCTTTCTACCTGTCTTGGTGCGCGTTCCCTTGCGCCGTGAGACGGCGCGGGGTCGCACCGCTTTTTGTTTAGCTGTTTTTCGGTTAGCGCAAACCCTTCTAATAGCCTGAATCGCTAGGTTAGCTGATAATCCAAAGTTAGTCCTAACATCCTTGTAAACTAACGACTGCATTGCAGTTTTATTAGCCATCTTATTAGGAGTATTTTGGTTAACCCAATCACAGGCAGTTGCAAACACCAGCAACGTCTCGTCAATTTCTTGGGCGAGTGTATTGCTGACTTCAAGTTTGCAAGCTACTGTTACGGGTTGGGTTTCAGGCATAATATTTATCAAAAGATGATACTATTATAGCATAAGTTTCTAGAATAAGGACTCCCTACGGTCGGTTTATTTGTTGGTGAGGTGGCGTGGGGCGAATCGAATTCGCCCCCTTGTGACCGCCGTCGAAAATTCACGGACCAACGTAAGACAATGGGGAATCCTTTTCGACATTACGTTGAAAAATAGGGGTTTGCGTCCTCAGCTTTTCTCGATCAAAAGGAGGCAGGAGTTGAAAGGCTCCGAGGCAGAAGCCTCGGTCAACAATAATTGACCCCTAAGCTATTAATTAGAACCCCGATAAATCCGTTGTGCTTGTTCTGAGGTAAAATTCTCATATCCTGGTAAAGCAGACCCATTACTGCCGTTACTGCTTGCGGTGCTGGTTGCAGGAACTTTAAAGGAGGCAGACGCAGGAATATGACAGGTAGGATGGAAATTAAATTCCGGTTCGGTATCTATGATAGAACTTTGAGGAGCAATGAAATCATGGGATGCTCGATCATATTCTAGAACTTCCCCTGTTTCAATGCGATAAATCCAACCATGTAGGGTTAAATTTCTTTGGTGCAAACGAGAACGAATAATAGGATAAGTCTGTAAATTTTCCAGTTGGGTTAACACATTCTCTGCAACGGTAACTTCTAATAGTTCTTCCCCTTCTAAATTCCTATAATTGTCACTAACCAGTCTGCGAGTGGCTTCTGCGTGTTTTAACCAATCGTACACCAAAGGCATTTTTTCTTGCAAACTATTCAATTTTAACAGCCCTTTCATGGCACCACAATGGGAATGACCACAAACAATCACTTGTTCAATATCTAAAGCAGAAATAGCGTATTCTATAGCTGCACCTTCTCCTCCATTCGCTGCACCAAATGGAGGAATAATATTCCCTGCATTACGAATAACAAATATATCCCCAACTTCTGCTTGTGTGATTAAATTAGGATCAACCCGAGAGTCAGAACAAGTAATAAAAAGAATTCGAGGATGTTGTCCGTGGGATAATTGTTCAAACAGTTCGCGGTGGGAACTAAAATAACCACTTTGGAATTTTTGTAGTCCTTCGATTAATTTTTTCATGGGGGAAAATAGCTATTTCTACTTAGTTTAGACTTTCATCTCTGGTTGATTATCCCCTAAATTAGTTATTTTGTATAGGGGCTTTTATTTAATTTCTGTAACTAATCCATAAGTTTTTATTACACAAATTCATGATTCTTATTAGTAGGGTGGACATTGCCTACCCTACTTAATTATTTATTCATTAACGGTGAGAATTTGCGAGGTTTTAAAGCGATTCATCCATCCTTCTAAATAAGCTCGATTTTCTTTTTGTTCTTCAATATTTGTTGTGTCTAAAGGATGAGGGGCTAACCCTTTAATAGCAGCAGTGGTGACACAAAACATAGATTTTTGAAACGTTTGACAAATCTGTACCAATAAGTCATCTTCTTGCCGAAAACTTTGACGATAAATTTCATGTAAATAGTCGGGTAAATAATGTCTCATATCTTGCATTAATAAGGTAGGTGGAATCCCTGCACCCCCGACAGGTAAGGGATCAGCATATAAAGCACCATAAGCAAAAACAGCTTGTTCTGAAGGAATTTGATAAGATTGAGCATTATAAGAAATGGTTCCAGGAAAGGGAGTTCCTCTAAAAAAGATTGCCTCTACATAAGGTACAGCTGTGTCCATTAAAAAGGTTAATCCTGCTGCTTTGGGTAGAACTTCATAGACTTCTGCTCTAATTTCTACTTGATAAGTAATTGGTCTTGCAGCATCTTTGACTAAACCATCTAAGATGTGTTGAACGACATCAGGAATGGATTTAATTTCACCGTTATCATAGCGATCAGAAAGGTCTAAAAATATATCAGCCATCACTCGCCAAAATTGTCCTAAACCACTATAATAAGACATCATTCTCATGTGTTCGGGGAGAAATTCTGGAAAGATTTTATGCAGGGTTAACATGAAAAAGTTATGCTTAAATTTTGCTTGAATAACCTTTTCTACATTATCTCTAAATTCAGGGGTATCTAAGTAAGCATCTAACCCACCTCCTCCATGCCACATCATTGCTTTCATACAATATTCTGCATATTCAAAATTAGTTCGATCATGGTTCCAATGACGGAGTAACTTATCAATAGAAAACTCTCCATTCAAGTATTTAAAGAAGGGAAATAACACTAAAAATTGATGATTAGCAATATAAATTAGATTGCAAGAATATTGATCTAAAATAACCCCATAACTCTTGAGAATACCCACTACTTCTATGACATTTTGGGGTGAATCTTTCAGTAATGCTTGACCATTTTCTAAGCGGTGAATATACTCTGCAAGAGGATGGCGAGACGGTTGTATCGTTGTATTAACCATGTTTTCTTTATATCTTATTTTGTTCGGCTGTTTATAGCATTTCCTCGACTCATGAGGTACACTTAATATTCGACTTCTGAACTCCTGACTCGGAGACTTCTGTTCGCGCTTAGCCGGGGTTTCGCTGTGGAACTTCTAAAACTAGAAGAGTTTGTACCTCACAAGTATGGAAACTACTATATTATTGCTATTAGTGTAAAATTTTTTCGCTTTATTTACCACCACCAAGGGGGGCATTTAGCCCCCCTTGGTGGTGGTTACTTGTTCCTATGTCTAGCTAAACTTCCCCCATACAAATCTACTATAAAGCCCTAAAAGCCTTATATATCAATGGATACAGCGCTTAGGCTTTGCCGTTGTACCCATGTAAATTGTAATATTTTTTAAAAGTCCGTCCTATTTATCATTATAAGGGGGAGAGAGTGAAAGCACATATTTTCTTGTGTATGTTGGCTTATTATGTGGAATGGCATTTAAAACAAAAATTAGCCCCTTTATTATTTGAAGATGAAGAAATCGATGATAACTATCAAGATGTAATCAAAGCTCGTCGCAGTGATTCTGCTGTTGCTAAAGATAGAAAGAAACGGAATGAAGAAAACTTGCCAGTTCATAGCTTCCGAACATTAATAGAAGATTTGGGAACAATTTGCTTGAATACAGTAGAGTGTACTTTAGAGAGTGGAAAATACGTTTTTGACAAGATAACTCGACCTACCGAACTGCAACAAAAAGCATTCTTATTGTTAAGCATTTCTTCAGTTTGTACCCAGTAACGACCAGTAGCTCATTCGGTATATCCCTGATATGGCATACGTTATGGGGTTTTGTCAAAGGGGAAGTTCAGCTTTCCCAGTTCCGGAGTTACCTTTCACCACTAGCCAATTTTCTCGAAGGTGCAAGATATGAGTATAGATAAATTTTTTCTCTCATTTATAAAAACGCTCCAAAACACTAAAAAAGAATTAATTTTTGCCCTTTACTGAAAACCAACAATTATCATCAAGCTAAAATCTAGCAATCGTGAAAGATTAAGTCAAAAAATTAATATCTATTATTTTTAAAGGGGGGAAATTATGAAATTTGTTGATGAATATCGTAACGCTGATCTGGCTCAAAAATATGTACAAGAAATCAATAAAATTACCACTAAATCTTGGACAATCATGGAAATTTGTGGTGGTCAAACCCATTCGATTGTTAAATATGGCATTGATGGTTTATTGCCTCCTGAAATAACCCTGATTCACGGACCCGGTTGTCCTGTTTGTGTTACCCCCATTGAATTAATCGATTGTGCTTTAAAAATTGCTAGTCTTCCTAATGTTATTTTTTGTTCTTTTGGGGATATGTTACGAGTTCCTGGAAGTGAAAAAGACTTATTAACCATTAAAGCATCAGGAGGAGATATTCGCATTGTTTACTCACCCTTAGATAGTTTAAAAATTGCCCAAGAAAATCCCGATAAAGAAATTGTTTTTTTTGCCGTTGGCTTTGAAACAACCACGCCAGCAACCGCTATGACAGTGTATCAGGCGAAACAACAAGGAATCAAAAACTTTTCTTTATTAGTTTCTCATGTGTTAGTTCCTCCAGCAATGAAAGCCCTTTTGTCTTCTCCTAATTGTGTGGTTCAAGGCTTTTTAGCAGCCGGTCATGTCTGTACGGTTATGGGTTATGAAGCTTATCAACCCATTGCCCAAAAATACAAAGTTCCTATCATCGTGACCGGCTTTGAACCTATCGATGTTCTCCAAGGAATTTATCGTTGTATTCAACAATTAGAAACAGGAACTTTTGACTGCGAAAATCAATACAGCCGGTCTGTAAAATCCCAAGGTAATTCTTTAGCTCAACAAGTAATTCAAGAAGTGTTTGAAGTTGTATCCCGACGATGGCGAGGGATTGGAGAAATCCAAGAGAGTGGGTTAGGATTGCGCCCAGAATATGTCCTCTATGATGCCTTAAAACGCTTTGAAGCGGACTTATCCTCTTTGACCCCATCCACCATCCCACAAGTCTGTATTAGCGGTCAAATCATGCAAGGGTACAAAAAGCCCAATGATTGTCCCGCCTTCGGAACCCAATGTACCCCAGAAAACCCCTTAGGCGCGCCCATGGTATCCTCAGAAGGGGCTTGTGCTGCCTATTACCGCTATCGACATCATCTGCAAACCGTCGAATGTTGATCTCACATCTTGCACCTTCGATAAAACTAGCTAGTTTGTCAGCTATCAGCTATCAGCTATATTCTTAGAACACTGTTCGCGCTTAGCCGAAACTTCGCTCTTCTTTACTGCTGAACGCTGAAGGCTGAATGCTTACATTGTTGAGTTTTTATGTACTGGTGCAATATCTCAGTTGATCCCCAATTTCTGAACAAAATATTACAAAATGTTAAGAAACAATAGTGAATGTCAACACAATGCCAGAAAATAATTGGGTCAGGTTGCTTGGCAACAAATAAAGTTGAAACACGCAATAGCAACCCGATTTCGTATAAGATGTCAGTTTAAGAGCATCTAATTCAATTTATTGGGAGGAATCCATCAATGAGTATTGTCACGAAATCCATCGTGAATGCTGATGCAGAAGCCCGCTACCTCAGCCCTGGCGAACTCGATAGAATCAAAGCCTTTGTTAGCAGTGGTGAGTCTCGTTTACGCATTGCACAAACCTTAACTGGTTCACGGGAAACCATTGTTAAGCAAGCTGGCGATCGCCTATTCCAAAAGCGTCCTGATGTTGTTTCTCCTGGTGGAAACGCTTATGGCGAAGAAATGACCGCTACCTGTCTTCGTGATATGGACTACTATCTCCGTCTCATCACCTACGGAGTTGTTTCTGGTGATGTTACCCCCATCGAAGAAATTGGGTTAGTAGGGGTACGGGAAATGTACAAATCTTTGGGAACCGACATTGGTGCCGTTGCCCAAAGTGTACGGGAAATGAAAGAAGTAGCGGCCGGAATGATGTCTGCTGACGATGCAGCAGAAGCTGGTTCTTACTTTGATTATGTCATCGGTGCGATGATCTAGGACGAGTAGAACATACTCAAGATTATCCTAGCCGTCCCCAATAATTGTAAGACTGTTGAAGACTAGGCAAGATTAAGGAAGCAAAACTATGCAAGACGCAATTACCTCCGTCATTAATTCCGCCGACGTACAAGGAAAGTACCTCGACGATTCTGCTATGGACAAACTGAAAGGCTACTTCGCGACTGGAGAACTCCGTGTCCGCGCAGCTAGTGTTATCAGTGCTAACGCTGCTGCTATTGTTAAAGAAGCAGTTGCTAAGTCCTTACTGTACTCTGATGTTACCCGTCCTGGTGGTAATATGTACACCACTCGTCGTTACGCTGCTTGTATTCGTGACCTCGACTACTATCTACGCTACTCCACCTACGCTATGTTAGCGGGTGATCCTTCTATCCTAGATGAGCGCGTTCTCAACGGATTAAAAGAAACCTACAACTCCTTAGGCGTTCCCGTTGGTAGCACGGTTCAAGCTATTCAAGCCATGAAAGAACAGACTGCTGCCCTCGTTGGTGCCGACGCAGGAAAAGAAATGGGTGTTTATTTTGACTACATTTGCTCTGGCTTAAGCTAGAACCACTAATGGTTACAACCAACTAAGGGTTGTCCAAAAGAGGTTCGGGAAGTCTAGAGTGAGTGCTAGCTGGTTAAAGGCTTAATCTTTGCTGGTAAAGATGGGTTTTGACGAACTAGTATTGACTCTTGACTCCCGAACTTTGTTGTATCAGAATTTTTGAGAAAATTTAGGAGAACTCGATCCATGCGAATGTTTAAAGTCACCGCCTGTGTTCCCAGTCAGACAAGAATTCGGACTCAGCGGGAATTACAAAATACCTTTTTCACAAAATTAGTTCCCTATGATAACTGGTTTCGGGAACAACAACGCATCATGAAAATGGGCGGTAAAATTGTCAAAGTAGAATTAGCTACAGGTAAACCAGGAACCAATACTGGATTAATGTAGAGAGCAATTAGCCATCTGAACAATGATCAGTGTGTCTATTGTTTATTGTTAACTACATTGAAGACCTCATAGGATTAATGTACCTATGGGGTTCCATCAATGTAATTTCTCTTAATACTTAACTTGAGTGCGATCCGTTTTTCTCAATAGTTGCTAAGATGCTAAAAACTGTTAGTTCTAGATTAATCATTTCTTGAGACTGATAGCTAAATGTAATCTACTCCAAAGATAAAAAAATGCTTAAACAACTATTATGGAAAGGGTGTCTCGGTCTAGTGATCTGTGGGACTGGATTGGCAGGGGTTCCCGCCTACAGCCAAGCAACAGAAGCGATCGCGCAATCTTCTTCTGAAACCGCTACTAAAGAAATTTCACAGCAAGAATTAGAAAAATTTGCCAAAGCTATTGCTGATTTACGGGCGATCGATGAAGAAACCCAAACAAAAATGCTCGAAGCAGTGCAAGCTACTGGAATGTCTCCAGAAGAGTTTATGGAAATTGGCAAAACAGAAGACGATCAAAGAGATCTCTCAGAAGAAAAACAAGATCAGTTTGACAAAGCCTTGCAAGCTGTAAGAACCCTCAATGAAGAGGATCGCAAAAAGAAACGAGTCGCTGTTGAAGAAGCTGGCTTAAAGATCTCACGATTCAATGAAATCGGCAAAATGGTTGAAAAGGATCAGGACTTACAAAAACAAGTGGTTGAAATACTGTCTCGTTAGAGGGAGACTAGGGAGATGGGGGAGCAGAGGGAGCAGGGAGCGCCGGAGCAGGGAGATGGGGGAACAAAATATTAATATTCTTTCTAATCTCCCCACACTCCCCACCCTTCCCAGCCTTCCCAGCCTTCCCACACTCCCCACCCTTCCCAGCCTTCCCAGCCTTCCCACACTCCCCATCACCCCCTTACGCTCTCAATGCAAAAGATATTCTGAAAAGTCAACCAGAGGCTTAAAATGTTTTAGATAGCACTCATTCTTATTCCTATGTTTAATTGGTTTCGCCGTAAAGTTAATAAAACCGACTCTGAACCCGTTTCAGAACCAACCGAACAAGTTACCACTCCTGAAACCGAAACCCCTAGCCAAGAAACCACCTCAGACGATTATTTAAGTTGGGCAAAAAACGCTTATAAAAATATTCAACAGCGTCAAACTCCATCAACGTCCCCAACAGAAACCCCAGAAAAGGAAGTTTCTCCTGACAGTGAACCCTTACCTCAACAGGAGTCCCAGTCCCCTGCGACAGAAGCTAAAGAGGAAACTCCAGCCTGGATGCAAAAATCCGATCGCTTAGAAGCCCTCAAAGAAACCGCCCTGGAAACGGCAACCGTTGAAGAAACAGCCCCTTTAACCTTTGATGAAGAATTTGTCTGGTCTGCTAAGGTTTTAGCAGCCCAAGGAAGAGCTCCAGATGATATTTCAGAAGAAGAAATTAATTGGTTAAAACGTCTGCGTCAAGGTTTGGGAAAAAGCCGTCGTGGGTTAGTTAACCAACTTAAATCCATTGTGGGTCAAGGGCCCCTTAACGAAGATGCGGTCATGGAAATTGAAGCCCTGTTATTACAAGCAGATACAGGGATAGAAGCCACCGATCAGATTATTTCTACGTTACAAAATAAACTTTTAGAAGAGGCTTTGCCCTCAGAACAAGCCCTTGAGTACCTCAAAAGCATCTTAAGAGAGATATTAGACCGTCCTTTACAAAAAGTGGTTAATCCTGGTTTTGCGCCAGAAAAAGGGGTGTTAAATATTTGGTTATTAACGGGAGTCAATGGTGCAGGAAAAACCACAACCATTGGTAAATTAGCCCATTTGGCGCAACAATCTGGCTATGATTGCATCATTGCGGCTGCCGATACCTTTCGGGCTGCTGCGGTTGAACAAGTGAAAGTTTGGGGAGAAAGAACCAACACTCCAGTCATTGCTAACCCTGGTAAAAATACAGACCCGGCTGCCGTGGTATTTGATGGTATTTCCGCAGCCCAAGCCCGTGAAGCTGATTTATTATTAGTAGATACCGCCGGAAGACTACAAAATAAAAAGAACTTGATGGCAGAATTAGCTAAAATTCGTCGCATTATTGATAAAAAAGCAGCCAATGCCCAAATTGAATCTTTATTAGTGTTAGATGCTACTTTAGGCCAAAATGGATTACGTCAAGCAGCGGTTTTTTCAGAAGCGGCCAATTTGAGTGGAGTGGTTTTAACGAAATTAGATGGAACTGCTAAAGGTGGGGTAGCATTAGCTGTAGCTCAACAATTAGATTTACCCATTCGTTTTATTGGGGTTGGGGAAGGCATTGAAGATTTAAGACCTTTCTCAAGTTATGAATTTGTTGAAGCCTTATTGAATGAATGATACTCCGTAAAGTTTTGTAAAATTATGTCGATAATTTGCATAATTTTTTTGTTTACCCCTGATAAATGTGTAGAGGGAAACTTAATAGTTGCCAATGCAAATAATCGGTAGTCCTTTAAAATCAAGCTGCTACTTGACTTCATATTGTAGATTACACCATCATTACCCACAACAGTTCAATTGAGATAACTTAAAACCTGATGGTTAGACATAATTCAAAACCCAACTATCAGCCTCCTTCCCCTCAAAAAGCGATCGCCATAATCCTCTGGGGACTGGGGCTGATACTATTGGCTACTTTACTACCGTTCAACTTCTCACTCCCGTCAGAAACTTCTTGGACTTCTATTATTGAACAATTTGCTACAAACAAAACCTCTAAACAAGATTTAATCTCAAATCTATTACTTTTCCTCCCTTTAGGAGTGGGATTAACAGTTTATATGTATTCTACTCCACTTAAACGATGGCTTTGCTTCCTCTTGATTGCCATCATCAGTTTGTTTGTATCTGGAAGTGTTGAACTACTACAGATATTTATACCTTCAAGAGCTTCTACTTTCAGTGATATTGTCCTCAATATCTTAGGGGGATGCCTTGGCTTTTTGTTGTTTGAGCTATGGGTTCAACAACAGTCAAAAATCAAGCAACTTCAATGGCCTAGAGTGTTATCAAATCATTCTGTTTTTTTCAAATTTTTAGCCCTTATTGGTTATGGTTCTACCGTTATATTACTATTATTGATAGCTAAGAATTTAACACAACTGAGTAACTGGAATACTGAGTTCCTACTCACACTAGGTAATGAACTTACTGGTGATCGCCCTTGGTCTGGTAAGATTAGCCATGTCTGCTGGAGCGATCAAGCTATCCCTCCAACTCAAGTAAGTCAGCTTCTCAGTGGAACTTGCCCCCACACAGATGGGATGTTTACAGTTAGTTATCCTTTGGTTGGAGATAACCCCTATATTGAGCAACATCAACAACTTCCCCCTTTAGTTCCCCAAAGACAAAAACCCTCTCCTATTACTTCTGATGGTGTACATTTGAACCCTCAATATTGGTTAACAACGGTTGCACCCGTCAACACCTTGAATCAAGCAATTCGCAAAACTTCTCAATTTACCCTCAGAGCAACCATCGCTACGGATAATCTTCAACAAATAGGGCCAGCACGCATTATTACCTTATCTTCCGATCCCTTCCATCGAAATTTTACTTTAGCTCAACAGGGTTCTGATTTAAGTATTCGAGTGCGATCGCCCCTAAGTGGAGACAATGCAACCCAGTTACAGTTCCTGATCTCTGACATATTTACTGATAGGAAGTCCCACAATTTTGTAATTACTTATGATCAATATATTCTTAGGGTTTATATCGATGAAATACAACAATTTAGCGAGACTTCAATAACTCCAGATGCTGCCATTTTTTGGCGAATCTTGAGTCCAATCATGGGAGGAAGAGTCACCCTCAAACCGATTCATCAATTGTTTTATATATTGCTCCACCGTAGTCTTATCTTTATTCCTCTAGGCTATTTCCTTAGCGTTGTTGTTACTTCAAACTTCGTTGGCTACAAAATTCGCTGGTTTCTGTTGGGATTAGTAAGTATTATGTTAGCTTGGTGTCTGGAAATCTGGATTATAGATATTAATGGAAGTCGGTTTCAAACGTTTACTATTTTAATCAACTTATTTCTAATTCTTTTCCCCAGCTTTTACCGAAAATTACATCACTATAGTCAGTAGTTCATCAACTCGCCTTTTTGATTAACTCGGCGATTTCACTCAGTTTTTCCTTACGTTTCAAGAGTTTTGGATAAGGAGACAACCCTGCAAGGTTGAGGATTTTTTCCCAGGAATAAACATAATCAAATCTCAATAAAGAATTAACGACATTATCTCGTCGTATTCTTGCTAGTCTCTCAGGTTGAGTATCAAGCTCTTTGATCATCTCTCCTATGTTGGGATTATCAAATGACATTCTAATGGTAGCGTCAGGCCAATCAAAATACTGACGATAAATATCTGTATCTGGATAGTCACCCAACATTACAGTACCGGCCGCTGCTCCCTCAAAAAAGCGATATCCGATCTCTGACTGCTCTCCACGAACATCACTACGATCTGCTCGCGCTCGGTTCGCTAAGAAATATCGAGAACGCTTTAGCTGGTTCGCCACTAGACTTCGATGCTCTTTATAGTCTTTGATATCAAAAATTTTTAGGGTGTCATAAAGATACCAAAGATTTTGTTGTCTTGCAAAATCAAACATTGCTTTGTGAGTTATTTGTGATCTTCGTCCCAGAGAAGTCAGATCAATCGGTCTTGCTTGTCCCTTGGGATCTGGACAAAATTTAAGTGCATCTACTGTAATGGGAAGATATGAACAGGGACAACCAGTAATCTGACTAATTTTCTCTAAACCATGAAAATGACCCACAAAAATATGATCAAAATCTTTATAAAAATACTTGAGAATTGGCTCTAGTTTGGGAATATCTTTTTCCCATATTTCTACTAAATGACAAACAGCAACTTTAGCTCTTTGTCGCCAGTTTTTAAGAGAATTAATGGCAATACATTCAAAAGGATTCGCTAACAAGACATAAAATAGATCATAATCTCGATTCAGCGTTACCGAGTTAGGTTTAGGTCGAAGCAAATCCCCTAAAAAAGGTGATCTTGAAAATCGCTTAACCCATCCAAAAACTTGCTTCGATTGCTGATAATTTTCAATAGGAATAAAATAGTCTACATCATCAATATCTGCAAGCAAATCTTGAAATTCGTATAAACAAGCCCAAGCTGCGTGCATTCTTAAGTTGCGCTGGGAATAAGTGAGAATTCGAGCATTCTTATTAGTTGATAATAAATCATTATTCATAGAATAAAGATAGGCTACTAACTGAAGTTTTATAAGAAACAAACTAATATTAGATATTAGTTCTTATCCAAGACTATTTGGTTAAAAGGAAAGGTAAGACAAAAATAGGAAAAATTCACTGTTTCTTTCTCTCTCTTTCTTCCCTATATTATACGTCAAAACTTTCTAAAGAAACAATTTTTGTTTTAACGCCCATTTGTTGTATCATTTGTTGAATTTCCTGGCAGTAAATACTATTCATGACAATCACTTCATCAGGTTGGTAATCTTTAAGAAATTGAGGAGACATAATTTCTTTGCCTACTCCTGGAATAAATTTACCATGACGATGAGGATTAATGTCTACAATGTATTCAATTTGCCCTGTCATTCCTAGTGTTGTTAAAAAAGCGACACATTTAGAACCTGAACCCCAAACAACTACTCGTTTATTAGTAGCTTGAATATTGCTTAAATAATGCTTCCACTGTTGTAATTTTTGTTGAATATGAGTAGCAAAATGATAAACATCTTTTGCCACCTGTTCGGGAGTTTCTTCTAGGGGATGAATTTTTTGACTGACAGTGATAACGGGTTTAGCTTCAATGAGTAAATATTGATCACCATAAGCTAGGGATAAATCTTGGACTTCAAACCCACACCACCGAAATAAACGGGCTAAAGTTCCTGGGGTAAAATAGGAACAATGCTCATAATAAATATCCTCAAAAGCTAATTCCCTTAACACTCTTCCCATATCAGGAATTTCAAAAAAAACAGCCGTATTAAGGCGTTTTCCTATGGACTTTCTGACAGTTTTGACTAATTCTGCTGTGAGATAAATATGTTCTAGAGTATGACGACAACAAATCAAATCACCATAATAATCAGCATATTTTTCTGAGTAATAATCTTGAATAAAAGTAATGCGTTCAGTTGCTTCACTTTTTACCCTTCCTACTACTGTACTCGGATCAATTCCCGTTCCATAATTATTTCCTAGTTCACATAAAAGAACCAAAAAATCACCTTTACTACAACCAATTTCAACAATGTTTTTTCCCTGCAAATTGTATTTATCAATTAATTCTTTGGCAAGATTTAAGGCAAATTTATTAAAAGTAGGAGAAAAACTTTGCTGATCTTCATAATTAGGTGCATAAGCTGACCACTTAGCATCAAAATCAATGTTAGTAATAAACCCACATTTTTCACAAAATCCTAAGTTAACATCTCCACAAGGAAAATTCAATGCTTCTTCTTTTGTCGGTATCATTAAACAACTGTGAACAGGTACATTTTTGACTTCATAAAATAGTTGAAGTTCTTGATGACCACAGTTGGGACAAGTATGTTCAACGGAACGAGTAATACTGTGTAATTCTGAAAATAAATTCATCGTTAATGACCCCAGAGATACATGATGTTAGATTGAGAACTCAATTTCAAATGTTGAACTCTTTTCAACAATACTTTCAAAAAGGATAAAATCCTAAAAAGTATATTTTCCTAGTTCAATATCTTCTTCATAGAGAGAGGTTACTATTTTTTTTGTTCTCGATGTATAAAAATCCCTATAATCTTCTTTCCTTGAAGTATTTATTTTGGGAATTCTAAAATTTCCTACTACATTAGATGCTTTTAGGATCGCTCGAATATCATCATCAAAATTCTCTACTTTGCCAATAAAATCTATATACAATTTTCCATCAATTTTTGGAATAAAATAAGTAAAAGGTTGATAGTGAATATTGATTAAATCAGAGGCAGGAGATGACAATTTTTCTGGTAACTGATCAACAAACTCTTCAAAAGTTATATCCTGATTAAGAGATTGCCAAGCAGTATTTTTGTAACCTGAAACGACTCTATCATAAGGATTTCTTAAAAAAGAAAACTTAAGATAAGGAGAAGAAGTAATATCTTCCCAATTTACTTTCATTGCTGGAAATTGCTTTTGCCATTTTTCAAAAAACATATATTGTGAATACCGTGGATCATATTTAGAATCGTTCTCAATTGAAAACAGAATTGTTTTAATTGAAGAAGAGGCATTTTTCGGGACTTCATAGAATAGTAAATTTAGCTTCTCAAATAATATTCTAAAATTAAAAACATCAGATAAGTCGACTTGACTCTTTTCAACTGATAAATGAAAATTATTAATTGAATTTAGTTTACATTTTTCGATCTGATGAAAAACAATATTTTCTGTCGGAATTTTCCTGATTTTTATTAGGCTTAAATAAAGATTTATTATAGAAATATGACATAGGTTAAAGTTAATATCTATCATTCTATTGAGTTGCTGTAAATATTCTCTATCAATTCGACTAGCACATAAAATTAAAGATTTTTTTGAAGTAATTTTTTCCAAGTTCAATGAATTAGATATATCAATCTGTTGTCCATCCATCGATTCTAAAATAAATGAATTTCTCAGAATAAAATCAGGTTGGATATTCCAATACATTCTAAGTGCATCTATTGCTTTGTCGATTGACTGTTGTGAATAGTCCTTTATTGAGAGATTTTTTATCAAAATCCGCTCTCGATAGAAACGCTTCAAAAACTTTGGAGTAATAGCAGACAAGTTTTGTTTCATGAATTTTTTTAACATATTAGAGATGAAAGTCTTCTAAGTTTAAACAATTTTGGGTTCAGGAATAGGAATAATAAATTTACCCCCTTTTTCTCGATAAGCTTGTTGTTGCTTCATGATTTCCTCAGCAAAGTTCCAAGCCAAAATTAACACATAATCTGGTTCATTTTCTAACAATTTTTTCGGCGGTAAAATAGGCAAATGATTTCCTCCCATATAACGACCCTGTTTGAAAGTATTTAGGTCAACAACATAGTCTAATATTTGTTGATCAATTCCTACATAACTAAGCATTGTAGTTGCTTTAGCTGCTGCACCATAACCGACAATTGTTTTACCTTTTTGTTTTAAATCTCCGAGAATTGTTTGTAAATCCTCTTTAATTTGATTGACTCTTTCAGCAAATTCATAGTAATAATCAATTTGGTCTACTTTTCTTTCAACTTCCATGTTTAAAAGGGATTTCACGGAGTCTTTAACATTTTCGTTCGGTTCAATAAATAAACGTAATGATCCTCCATGAATTTTCGTTCTTTGAATATTATTTAAGTACAAAGAATGTCGTCTAAATAATTGATCTAAAGCAGTGACAGAAAAGTAACACAAATGTTGATGATAGATAGTATCAAATTCACAATGATCAACTAAATCTACCACATAAGGAGCTTCTATAACTGCCATCCCTGTTTCTTTTAAAAGGATAGCAATTCCTTCTACAAAACCATTAAGATCCGGAACATGAGCAAGCACATTATTGCCTAAAAATAGATCAGCTTGTTTACCTTCTGCTTGCAATTGTTGGGCTAATGCTTGGGTAAAAAACGTACACATTGTGGGAATTCCTGCTTTTTGAGCAGCTTCAGCTGGACCGGAAGCTGGATCAATACCTAAGACAGAAATGCCCTCTTCTGTGAAGTTTTTGAGCATATAACCATCATTACTAGCTGCTTCAATGACAAGACTATTTTTATCCAGGTTTCTTGATTTGATTAACGCTTTAGCACTATCACCAAAGTGTTTTAATAATGAGGGAGAAACAGAAGAAAAGTAAGGATAATCTTCACAAAAGAGAATCTCTGGTGAAACTTTTTCTGTGATTTGTACCAGTTTACAATCAGGACAAAAAGCCAAGTCCAGAACGGCTGTATATTCTGGTTTTTTCAGTTGTTCTTTAGTGATAAGACGATCCGCTAAAGGGGTATTTCCAAAGGAAATAATTGGCGTTAAATTTGAAGCACCACAGGAGAGACAGTTAGTTATAGAGTTAGACATTTTTTACCAATATTTCAGAAGATTTTCTCTAGATTTTGCCAACGTAAATTTGAGTCTAAACGTTGACGACTAATTAAAGATTTTAGATGAGCAATACGTTGATATTTCTCTCCTTCAAACTCTTCTAGGGTCAAACCAACTTTTTGATAAATATCATAAAGTTCTTGCGCTCCTTTTCTCGCATTCCATTGAGGCTTAAACTCAGGAATGACTTGAGTTATTTTACTACAATCAACTCGATAACAACGCTTATCTGGTCCCCCATCTTTAGCATATTCAATGTTACAGTTGGGAACCGTTTCTCCCACAATTTCAGCTAATTGTCGAATTTGATAATTATCTTCATTTCGACCTATATTAAATGCTTGATTATGGATTAGTTCACGAGGGGCTTCTAAAATAGCAATAAAAGCACGGGAAATGTCCTCAATATGAACAATTGGCCGCCAAGGAGTGCCATCGCTTTTAATATAAATACGACCCGTTGTAAAAGCCCAAGCGACTAAATTATTAAGCACTAAATCAAAACGTAGGCGAGGAGATACGCCGTAAGCTGTGGCATTTCGTAAGAAAGTTGGGCTAAAATTATCATCAGCTAATTGAGAAACTTCTTGTTCAACCTTTACTTTAGAAATGCCATAGGGAGTCACTGGATTAAAAGGAGATTCTTCTGTTAACCAGTCATTTCCTCCTGCCCCATAATTACTACAAGAAGAGGAAAAAATATAGCGATTAATTCCCACTTCTTTACATAATTTGGCTAAATTAACTGAAGCTTGATGATTAATCTCATAGGTAAGATCAGGATTAAAATTACCTAAAGGATCATTGGATAAAGCTGCTAAGTGAATGACGGCATCACAGCCGTCAATATCAGATAATTCTATATCCCTAATATCCTTTCTTAAGTCTGGAATTTGTGCAAATCCTTCACCAAACGTACACTGTTCAAAAAGCTCACTATCAATGCCAAAAACGTCGTATCCTTTAGCTAATAACATGGGAACTAAAATGGTTCCGATATAGCCTTTGTGTCCGGTTACTAATACTTTCATAATTGTTTAATTTTCTTACCAAGTTTTCCAAGGAGCTTGCCCACTTTCCCAGAGTTTTTCTAGGCGTTTTTTATCCCTTACCGTATCCATACATTGCCAAAAATCACTATGACGAAAAGCCATTAGTTTACCGTCTTGGGCTAGGGTTTCTAGGGGTTCTTTTTCAAATTGAGTTTTATCTCCTTCGATGTAATTAAAAACATCAGGTTCTAACACAAAGAATGCACCATTAATCCATCCTTCTTTAGTTTGAACTTTCTCAGAAAATTCAACAATTTTATCCCCTTCTAATTCTAAATGTCCAAAGCGTGCAGGGGGATGAACGGCTGTTAAGGTGGCTAATTTACCATGAGCGCGATGGAAAGCTAATAAATCCTTAATATTGACATTGGATACCCCGTCTCCCCAGGTTAATAAAAAGGTTTCATTACCTATATAGGGTGCAAGGCGTTTGATACGACCTCCGGTATTGGTGGCTACCCCTGTATCAATTAATTCCACTGTCCAATTAGGTCGCTTAGCCCCATGCCTAATGACATTACCCGATTCTAAATTAACGGTCAAATTACTATTTAAAGAAGCGTAATCAACCATATATTTTTTAATAATTTCAGCCTTATACCCTAGAGCAATGATAAAATCATTAAATCCATAATGATGATAGTGCATCATAATATGCCAGAGAATGGGACGGCCTCCAATTTCTACCATCGGTTTTGGTTTGGTTTCAGTTTCAGGAGCCAGTCTAGTTCCTAGTCCCCCAGCTAAAATAGCTACTTTCATTAAAAATCTCTTGAAATGCTTACAATTTAAGATTACCCAATGGAATCACGATTATTTTCAACAATTTTAACACTAAATGGATTAATAAAGTGAGATCTCTGATAATTTGCGATCGCTCATTAATTAGCCAAAATTTAACCAGACTCACATCTTGCACCTGATGAGACAAAGTTCCAATTATTTGGTTAGAAGGTTATATCCCCTGGAATTATGCTATGTTTTACATATTATTTGAGCATAATTTTCAAATTATGCCCAAACTTCTACTGAGTTAAAAAGGAATGGGATCATCTGCGTCACTACTGGATGAGGTTGTGGTGGTTGCTGACTCATCGAGATCATAGTCATTTTCATCATAGCTACTATGGCTCTTTTTAGATTCTTTAGCAGCATCAAAAGAAACCACATTATCCCCAGAGTTATCTATCCCATTTAGGGAATAAAGACGGGAAACCACTAATTCTGCTCGTTTTTCCTTAAATCCTTCTTTGCGTTCAAACGTATTCATGGATAAGCGGCCTTCAATAATTAAGCGATCGCCTTCAGCACAAGTTTCTTTCATTTGTGTCGCTAAACCGCCCCATCCTACCACTTTTAAGGTACAACAAGGATCTTCCTTGCGTCGTCCTTCAAACTCAACTAACATCTGTGCTACTTCGGTCTGGGTATCTGAAGTATAGCGTAATTCAGGGTTACTAATGACTTTCGCCATTAAAACGCAACTATTCATGTATTCAACTTCCAAGATCAACGGTATTACTATTTTATCCTTTATTTATTCCGACTACTTAGAAAAGAAATCAAAAAATCTTAAGAAATCTTACTAAAATTTGACATCTTGGTGAAATTTATTCAGATTGTTATCAAACTATCTTGTGAAAATAATGACAACATTTAAGCAACAAAAAAAATAACGAATCTAAGTAAAGATAAGTAAATTTATTTTGAAAAAGCCCCAAAAAAATCCGGTTAAACCCATAATAGGAACTAAGCGGTAAGCTCATATCTTGCACCAGTACAGATCAACTTCATAACGACAACGAAAACGATCAAATTCTAACCAGTTGGTATCAATATACAACCTTCCTGTTCCTTAACCTCAGTAGCTAATTTGATGGAAGGTGCAAGATGTTAGTCAACGCAATGTTAGCCAACCAATAAAACCAACGCCATAGCGTTTGTATAATTAGATTGATTTTGAGGTTATTCATGGCAGATTTAGACTCACTTCCCATAGCTGAAAAAGTTGCTTTTCGTAGAAATTCAGTACGAGTGATGCGGGATTTATTAGCTTTGTCAACATTAATGATTCAAGCAGAAGAATACGAAAGAGGAAAAGACCTATTCTTTGTTCCCAGTCGAAAAATATGGTTTCTGTTTGGAGGAACCATTAAGCGACTTTCACCAGATTTAGGTGAATCAATTGAATCTCGGTTCAATTCAATTAACACCATGCTTGATCGATCAATTCCCTCAAATACAACCTTAGTCGCTGGTTTAAAGGAATTAAATAGTTTTTTGGATCAAGCTGTCGAAATTAGTGATGAAAAGCTTTAAGTTTCTCGATAAATCAATAAGAAATTCCTAAAGTAAGTCAACATGGATACGAACACAAACCCTTCATCTTCCTATAGTCCCCTTCAAGGAGATCCACGCACTCAAAATATTGATGCTGAGTTTGGAGAACTTATCTCAAAGATAGCTCAAGTTTTTGGTCGTATGGCTCAAGTTAAGGGACGGCGTGCAACCCATTCCTATGGGACTGTAGCTAAAGGAAGATTAAGAGTTTTAGATTCCCTTAAAATTCCTGACCATAAGATTTTTAAGCCAGGGGAAGAGTATCCAGTGCTTTTGCGTCATGCCAATATTAAAGGGTTTCCAGACGATGCCATCCTGGATGGCCGTGGTGCCACTGTGAGGATTTTAGCGCAGAAGAGCAATAACGGTCACTTAAATCTTGAAGAGAGTATCGTTGATATTCTCATGAGTACGGGACGGTGTTTTATTCTGGGGGACGCTGCTTCTTTTGGACGATGGGTCAGTAGTTCAATGGAAGAGCGAGCAGCGATGTTAAAGGAATTTCCGAAAATAAAGCCAATTTTTGACGAAATTATCCGCGACCCAGATTCCTATACCCAACTGCACTATTATTCTGAAACAACCTATCATTTCATCAGTTTAAACCAAGGTCCATTTTTCGTAAGGTATCGCCTCGTTAATCGGGAAAATCCCACAGCAGATACGGGTTGGATCGATCCTCCCTATGTAAAAATGCCCTTAGAATTCTTACCTCGTGTGGCCAGTGATACTCGACCTGAAACCTATCTACAAGATGACTTTCGCCGACGGGTTCAAACTGAGGGGGTAAGATATCTTCTACAAATCCAATTACAGTCTATTTCTGATTCTACAGAAAAAAATGAAGAAGCTAAAGACTGCACCATTCCCTGGGAAGAAGAGGCATTTCCTTTCTACGATGTTGCTGTATTAGAGTTAGATACCATTTTGTCCGATGAATTGGCTGAACCCCTAGAATTTAACCCTTACAATGCGCCTCCAGAACTAGGATTAATTTTAGCCCATTCGGCCCGTGAAACCGCTTCATTGAACCATTTACGCTCCATTGTGTATCAAATCTCTGCTGATATGCGTAAATATCAAACCCCTAGTTCAACCCTAGTTAATTGGGGAAGCGACACTCAGCCATCTTTAGCGCAACAATATCCCTACACCGACGGATCTCCTCGTTTCGACGCAACTAAACCTTTACCAGCAAGATTACAGCCGAAACCCCGTTACTGGGCTAATTTTGGTCTTCATCTACTCCCTAATCAACAACTTTCCCCGGCTCTTCCAGAGCTAGGAATCACTGGGGTAGAGCAGATCATGGGACCGAGTACCACCCTCTATATGCCTCCTAATCTAACCCGAACAAGGTTGGATAAGTTTAGTGATGATTTCTTTGTAGAACGTCGTCTCAATGGATTTAATCCTGGACAACTACGTGCCGTGTCTGATAAACCTTGGCAGTATGAGATACACTACGACTGTAGTAATTATGGTGTCGAACCTTCTGGGATTTTACCCTCTCTAATTACTGCTAGATTTTCTTTTTGTGGGCAATATTTACATCCTCATTCCATTGAGTTTACCCTTGATAGAAAAACGGAAACCCAACAACCAGGGGATGAAGACTGGGAATGGAGTAAACGGCTATTTCGTTGCGCTGAATTTGTATTCCAAGAGATTCAAACCCATTTGGCTCAAACTCATATGAATATGGATCAGTATGCAATGGCCTACTATCGCAATATTGTTAATAATCCTATTCGTCTTTTGCTAGAATCCCATTTTGAGGGACTTTTAAATATCAATAAGTTGGGTGCAGGGTTAATTATCGGTGATACTGGTTTCATCCCTGAAGCATCTTCTTTGACCCCAACTGAAGTGAATGAGGTTCTCAGCGATTATATTAGCCGTTTAAACTATCGTCATTGGACTCCCCATACCCATACGTTACCAGACCGAGTGTTAAATAATCATTTTGACCCTGCCTCCATCACCATGTGGAATATTTTAGGAACCTATGTAAAGAATTTCTTTGTTGAACATCAAGATGGAATTAAACACTATTGGCATGAGATTGAAGCCATGTCCCGTGAACTGGTAACTCATTCCATTTTAAAACCTGAGTTGGGTACTCTAGCAGTAGAAAGTATTGCCGATTTAGAGCAACTTTGCCTTTATATTATCTATCACAGCACCTTTTTCCATTCTTGGGTTAATAATAAACAATATGAAGATGGTGGAGATGTGAGTTATTCAACCATCGGTATCTGGGATACTTACCACCCAACCTACGACCCATTGAAGGTAGCGGAACGAGAAGCTAAACAAGTGGTGCTTCTATGGACTCTTTCTCATGTTCGTTATAATCCCATTATGGACGTTGGCCCGACGATGCTCAAAGATTTAATTTGGCATCATCGAGAAGACATCGAACCCGGTATTGCGATCGCTGATCTGATGATGAGTATTAATATTTAACTCACATCTTGCATTTTGGTAATAAGGCTCTAAATTTTAGGAGTTCCTCACTCCGTTTCGGCTAAGCGCGAACAGGAGTCAGGAGTCAGGAGTCAGGAGTTCCTCACTCCGTTCCGGCGCTATCGCACAGGAGTCAGAAGTCAGGAGTCAGGAGGATTAATAGTTAAACATCAAGCAAAATGATCAATAAGAAAGCATTTAAAAGCTAAATAATCTTATTTTTCATTTTTTTTCTTTCCTCCTGCCTTAAATCTTAATCTCTTGTACTACATTAAGTCCGAAACTGCTGTAGGTTGCGAGGTGGCTTTTGCAGACATGAACCAAGCAGCACCGATCACTATTGAGTAGCAGGCAAACAAAAAAGCTGCATATCGTCCTGCTGTTGCGGGTTGCATATTGCTCATCAGTTCTGAAAAACTAGCAAGAATCGGAATTTCACTCAACATTCCTGGCAAGGCAATACAAATTGCACCTTGTAGCCAATCTTTTTGCTCGATCTTCCACCACTTCATAAGTCCTAGAGAAACAACGGCACACAAGAGACTTGTGAGGATGAGGTTGAGCCAATACCCGATCGCAGAAACTTCAAAGAAGAATGAGCCAATTATGCGGTAAACCAATGTTCCTGTTGCCCAAATAACAAAACCAAGGGCGATAAACCCAAATTTGCCTTTTCTACTCATCGTTTTACCTCCTCAATGGATGTTAATGTAATAGTTGTTACGCTAATTATTAATGTAATAGTTATTACACTAACTGTCAACCCATGAGCCGACCCACTGAGCCGCAGAAAAAGGAAGAGCTTCTAGAACGATGTCTAGCTGCTGCGATCGAAATAGGAGTATTAGACTCGAGTATCAACGCGATCGCTAAAAGAATAGGGACAAGTGGACGAATGCTTATTTACCACTTTGGCTCTAAACAAGAACTAGAGAGACAAATTATTAGTCTTTTGGAGACTCGCTTGCGCGAAAGATTATGGTCATTTCAGAGTGTGTCCCTTGAAGGAGCAAACTGTTTAACAGAACGGCTACTTGAAATGTGGAAGCACTTGACTTCACCGGAAATGTATGGCTTGCTGAAACTGACAATGGAGCTAAATCAACGTGCAATGCAAGGTGAATTGGAAGCACAACGTTTTTTAGAGCAAGAGAGCCAAAAATGGATAGATTCTCTATTTAATCTCACAAATGATCAAACTGCTGCTTTATGCTTATTTTACTTATTCCAGGGTGCAATATTAGATTTTCTGACTACGGGAAATGCACAACGTGGACAGGAGACCATCGAGGCTTTCACAGCAACTCTACAGTAGCTTTAATAGGGATTTTCAATTGGGTTTATAAGATTTTAGTTAGGTAAGTAGACGGAAAAAACAGGCTAAAGGCAAAGATGCTATAATCCGTTTATGTTTCTATGCCACTGGGTTACTATTTAACGAACTAAAACATAACATCGTTTTTAGTACAAATCATTAAACCCTCCATATGATGATGGGGGGTTTAAAATTGCAAAAAGTTTGGTTTAGAGAGATAGAAGCTTTTTATCATGAGGAACTTGAATGATTAGTATTGATTTAGCCCTAAAGTACACGCCCCTTCCTATTTCCGTTCAACGCAAAGAAATTGAGGATGCACAAGGACTTTATGAGCAGATTGTTAACGCCATGAAATCAGGGACATCTGAGTTGATTGAGTTAACTTGTGAGAAACAAACCGAAAAAAAAGTCGCAGTTATGAGTGATCAAATTAGTGCTGTGATCCTGTCTCGGAAAGACGGTGGTGCAGCAGCAGGAAGAGTTCCTGGTTTCTTTTCTATGGTTGAAGCTGAACAATAAGGGAAAAGGCAAAAGGAAAAAGAGATATTTCAATTATCTTCTTTCTTCCTGCCTCCTAATTCATTTAATATTTATTGATCACTTTTCTATTTGAGAAATAGCCTCTAACATATCTCTTAATGTTTCCCTATCATCCCTCATAATTTTATGAATTACCTCTTCTCAATCATGACTTTTGTATTAACTGTCCTACTACATATTCATGAAGTATAATAGATACCAATTTTTCACAAGAAATCCCTTTTTCTTTTGCCTGACTTTCTAGAGATTTTAGGTCTTGAGTAGCAATATTTAATGTAATTTGTTGCTCCTCCGTATTTTTTGCATACAATTGTAATTGTTTTAATCTTTCTGGTGTTCCTTGGGATATCCATTCTCCTTCTTCAAAGGATTGAATAATATCTTGTTCTTCTGCGATGTCTTTATCTATTTTTTGCTGATTGATTCGATGACTAGAATAGGTTTGATAACGCTTAATTTCTTGGGAGACATTTTCAACACTTTCCCATTCTTCTTTTTCAACACTTTCTAAAAGTTCTTTTTCTTCAGGATTAAGGGAATTCATGATTTAATTAACCTCCTAAGTATTTTCTGGTCATTTTTCGACTAGGGATAATGGTTTTGAGAAATACCTCCTCCTCATTTTCGACAAAGGGAACAAGATAAACATAATTATCTATTTTAACAATAAAAATCTTTTGGTTGGGATATTTATCAGGATTATGGTGTTTGATAACATCAAGAAGGTTTCCTTTTTTAATTGAGTTGATAATATCTTCAAAGGTAATTCCTCTTTGTTGTTGCAGTTGTTGGTTTTTGTCCCTATTCCAGTTAAAGGGTTTCATTTTCCATTTACACCTGACTAAATCTAGTAACCATTGAGTTACATGAAGGCTTAAATATTATTATTTTTGCCTCTTACTTCTTCCCTTTTAGGAAAATATTAGTAAAAATCATCAATGCTTTTTTTCTAAATAACCTTGTACAATTTCTAAAATGCGATCGCTTGCTTTTCCATCTCCAAAGGGGTTAACTGCATTCGCCATCTTTTCATAAGCAACTTTATTGCTTAATAATTCACGACTATTACTAACAATATTTTGATAATCTGTACCGACTAATTTAGCCGTTCCTGCGTCCACTGCTTCAGGGCGTTCCGTTGTCTCTCGTAAGACTAACACAGGTTTCCCTAAACTGGGGGCTTCTTCTTGCAAACCCCCAGAATCAGTTAATAATAGATAACAGCGTTGAATTGCTCCCACTAACTCCCCATAGTCCAAAGGTTCTGTTAAAAACACTCTCGGATGGTTGCCTAATGATGCTTGGATTGGTTCTCTTACCGTTGGGTTGCGGTGCATGGGCAATAACAGGGCTGTATCGGGGAATTTGTCTAAAATGAGGTGAAACCCTTTTAAGATGTCTTGTAGGGGCTTTCCCCAGTTCTCTCGTCGATGTACGGTAGCCAATAGCACCCGATATTGCTCCCAATCTAAGCCTTTTACGTCACAGTTGGGTTGTTTATTTGCAACCGTTAACAACGCATCGATGACGGTATTTCCGGTCAAATGAACGTCTCCTGTGACACCGGAACGACTTAAATTTTCTACTGCTAACTGAGTGGGGGCAAAATGTAACTGGGTGAGTTGAGAAATAAGACGACGGTTTGCTTCTTCGGGGTAGGGGTTATAAATATTATCGGTTCGTAACCCGGCTTCCACATGACCAATGGGAATTTGTTGATAGAATGCAGCTAAGGTAGCAGCAAATGCTGTTGTGGTGTCTCCTTGAACGATAACACAATGGGGCTGTATTCTATCAACAAATTCCCATTGGTCATGTGGAAGCCGGGTTACGAACCGATAATATTTATAACCCCTACCCCGAAGAAGCAAACCGTCGTCTTATTTCTCAACT
>JASJDW010000284.1 GCA_030064955.1 Crocosphaera sp. | reverse complement strand
CAGAAGTTGAATATTAGGTGTACCTCATGAGTCCAAGAAATGCTATAAAACATAAATGGTGGGGTTAAGGAAACAAAACCCAACAAAACCCAACAAAACCCAATCCTAATCTAATAAGATGGTGGGTTACGATAGATGGTTAAATCCTTGTAATAAGCTAAATAATAGCTATCTAACCTAATTCTACTACTTCACTTCTTTAATTTAAACCTTATAAAATGATGTATGATTTTGCTATTGTGGGTGGAGGTATCGTCGGACTTTCTACGGCGATGATGTTAGGGAAAAAGTTTCCGAATGCGTCGTTAGTCGTCATTGAAAAAGAAAGTAAAGTCGCTTATCATCAAACTGGCCATAATAGCGGGGTAATTCATTCTGGAATTTACTATAAACCTGGCAGTTTTAAAGCTAAGTTTACCCTTGCTGGAAGTCAGTCTATGGTAGCATTTTGCCAAAAACATGATCTTCCTCATGAGGTATGTGGTAAAGTAATTGTTGCTACTAAAGAGAAAGAATTACCTTTATTAGATAATCTCTACAAAAGGGGATTAGAAAATGGCTTAAAAGTAAATAAAATATCCCCTGATGAAGTCAAAGAAAAAGAACCTTATGTTAGTTGTCTAGCAGGAATTTATGTTCCTACGTCTGGTATTGCTGATTATAAAAAAGTGTGTCAAAAGTATGCAGAAATTATTGAACAACAAGGGGGAGAAATTAAGCTTAATACTAAAGTTTTGAAGATAAAAGATAGTAATCAGTATAAGCTTTTAGAAACCAGTCAAGGGGAAATTAAAGCGAAATTTATCATTAACTGTGGGGGATTATATAGCGATCGCCTAGCGCAACTGGATGGGGTCAACCCCCAAGCCAAAATCGTTCCCTTTCGCGGTGAATACTATCAATTAACCCCTGAAAAACGCTATCTGGTCAAAAGTCTCATTTATCCCGTTCCTAACCCAGAATTCCCTTTTTTGGGGGTGCATTTTACTAAAATGATCGATGGTACTATTCACGCGGGGCCTAATGCGGTGTTAAGTTTGAAGCGAGAAGGCTATAAAAAGACAGATTTTGATCTCAAGGAGTTTGCTGAGGTGATGGCCTATCCTGGGTTTTGGCGACTGGCGGCCAAACACGCTGATGAAGGAATAAAAGAGATTATTCGCTCTTTTAGTAAGGCTGCATTTGTTAATAGTTTACAACAATTAATTCCTGATGTGACGGAGCATGATATTCTACCTTGTGAAGCAGGGGTTAGGGCGCAAGCGTTAAGGATGGATGGTAAGTTAGTAGAAGACTTTTTAATTATCCAAGATAAACACGCTTTGCACGTTTGTAATGCACCTTCTCCGGCTGCAACTGCATCCTTAGAAATTGGTAAGTATATTGTAGCACAAATTCCTGAAACGCTGTAGGGGTTGAGCAATCTTTGAATTGTTCGTAAATATAATAATAGGAGATCGCTCTTTTTTTCTTAATTTGTATCATTTAATTGAGAATTTCTTTCAATACGTTCTTGAATCGCTTTTTTCATAATATTAATATTTTCTTCAATAGGAATTCCATCTTTAACAAGAGGTGGATAGGGTTTATTTTTTCCATCAGACTGACGACGACTAAATAGCTGACGAATCGCTTCCATATCATCTCTATGGGTTAAAACATAAGCTTTAAGTTCTTGTTTGCTTATTTTACTAAAGTCAGGTTTCATATTTTATCCTTGATATGCAAAAACATCGACTTGAATTGATTTTATGGGTTTCGTTTCTCCTTGAACCATTAAACGAACTTTTTCTGCTGTTTCACTACTAAAAATAATTTCCCCACAACGACTACAAACTTGTGCAGGAATATTCTCCACTAAAATCAGTTTCCCTTCAATTTCAAAGGTTTCATTAACCAGTTGAGATGTAAATTTTTCTGAACCACAGTTATAACAGTTAAACATTTTTTTATCTCCGTTGTGAATAATTAATCCATTCGTTTTCATTTGGTTCATAGAGAGTAATAATAGTCGTTCTGGGAGAATCTAATCGAGATGTCTGAAGATGTAAGGGTCTATTTGCTTGAGTAAATCCCAACAAAAGACAACTAGGAGTATATTTGTCATCGGGATAATCTTCGATAATAATAACATTGTTTCCTGTTTCCATAATTTCTTGTCTAGATATATTTCGTTCAACAACACGCTTTAAAGCATGGCGTGTTAAATCAAATTTTCCAGAGATGAGTTGTTGACGAGTTGTTTCTAATGATTTCATTTGTTTAAAAAAGTCCCCTATTTTGTTTCTAGAGGACTGTGATAATAATTCATTTCCTCGACTTATGTTATTTTTCTCTGGATAAAGATAAAGGTTGAATTTTGTTAATTTCATCTTGTTCTTTTTTAAGAACAGCATAAAGATTGTTAGCACGTTGTAAATTAAGCCAAAAATCAGGAGATGTACCAAAGTATTTTCCTAATCTTAAGGCGGTACTGGTAGTAATACCCCTCTTATTATTAATAAGTTCATTCACTCTTTGATAGCTAACACCAATTTCATTGGCAAGTTGTTGTTGAGTTAAACCCATTGGTTCTAAAAATTCTTCTCGCAACATTTCACCAGGAGTGGTGGGGGGACGATTTGTAGGAATATTAACCATAATTAAAGTAATTAGTGATAAATGATAACTTTATTAATATTCTTATAATCCCTTTACCTTATTAGTATGATATAATACCTCTAGTCATTTTATAGTTAAACAAGAGAATGAATGTTAATCAAATTTCAGAAAAAAGACTTCTAGAAAAAGTTAAACATTTATCTTTTCAACAAATGCAACAAGTAGAAGAATTTATAGATTCTCTCAACTCGGAAAACGCTGATCAAGCTCTTATATTAGCCTCAACCCAACTGTCAGAATCTTCTTTTAATAAAGTTTGGGATAATCTTGAAGATGCAGTCTATGACGAATCATAAGTTTGCTGATGTTATTCTAGTCCCTTGTTCCTACTAATATGATATAATAAAAACGGTTATTTTATACTTAACAAAGGGAATGAAGTGAGTATGTCAGATTCTAAAAATATTTCCTTCATAGAAGCTCAAGAAAAGCTTTTAAACTTAATGGAAGAAGTTAATAAATCCCATAAACCTGTAACAATTACTGGTAAAAATAATAACGCTGTTTTAGTCAGTGAAGAAGATTGGAAATCCCTCCAAGAAACCCTTTACTTAAAATCAATTCCGGGTATTTGGGAATCTATTGAAGAAGGAATAAATGAATCCATTGAGGATTGTTCTGACTCTCTTCCTTGGTAATAAATTTATGGCTTGGCAATTAAAATACTCTAAACAAGCACAAAAAGATTCTCTCAAAATAGCTTCAACTGGACTGAAACGAAAAGTCTCAAAACTTCTAGAACTATTAGAGGAAAATCCCTATCAATCTCCACCAAGTTTTGAGAAACTTAAAGGGACATCATCCCCTGTTTTCTCTCGTCGGATTAATATTCAACATCGCTTAGTTTATCAAGTTTTTGATGATGAAAAGATTGTCAAAGTTTTGCGGATGTGGACACATTATGGAGAATGATAAATGTAGGGAAAATTCATGAATCCTCCCTATACATTAACGGTTATCCCTTGTTTTGTAGAGACGTTTCATGAAACGTCTCTACAGTGGTTCAAAACAGTTATTAACCTTATTTCTTATTCTTCTTAGCTAACTTGCGTTTAAATGCACCACCAAAAGCGATCGCAGTTCCTGCACCTAAAATAGTTAAGGGTTCGGGGACAGGTTGAGAAACTTGAGTCAGTTGAAGTCCAGAAAGTCCTCTAAAATTAGAAGTACGAGTAGAAGAGATAAACGTTAAAGTTCCGTCAGTTACATTTACTCCACTAACAATATCCCAATCAATTCCTTGATCTAATTCATTATCGTTGGAATTATCCCCTAAAATACTATCAACATAAACACCATTAACATCAAATGTTCCTGTTTCGATTATTGTATTAGTAGGAGCATAATAATAAATGTCATAAATTCCATTACTTAAACCACTTAAAGTTAGTGACCAAGTACCACCAAAAGGGACAAAAAAGTTATCGTTGATCAGGTTAGTGATATTTATATCACCTCCTCTAGTATTACCACTACCGTTAATATCACTTGCAATTAAATTTAAAGAAACTGTTGTCGATGTTCCTGTTACATCAATTAAGTTAGAAGTTGTCCCTAATGTAGTAATATTATTCCAAGTTCCAGGCTGATTCGCAGCAGCACCAAAAGCACTATTATTAGATGGTTCTTTATTACCAAAGTCAATATTAAAAGAAGCAGCTTGAGCAGAGGTGTTAAATAAACCGACTGTTATCGCTGATAAAAAAGCAGGAAGCAGAGTTTTCAGGTTAGCACCAGCTATTAATAAGCTATGCTTTACCCCCCCCGAAAATTGATAAGTTTTGCTAAACTAAGCATTGCAAAAATCCTCACAATAATTGACACCTTTTAAGATAGCAAAGGGATGTTAGCTTTTATGTATAACTTGATGTTAGCGTTCATCTATAGCTTGAGGGTCATAGGATGACTTTACCCATCAAAAATACAACATTAAACACTTTATTATCAGAATTTTTAGAGGAATGTCATAATGTAACTGTTTTAATTAATCAACTGCAATTACCTCTAAACAAAAAGCCCAAATTTTAGCAGAGTTATTAACAATAACCATTCATTTACAAGTTCATTGTGGGGAAAATTTTCAAGATTTAATTGCTCAAGAGATGGAAAGTTTACCCGATGATGATGAATTAGAGTAAAATAATATCATGAAGAGTTACTAAGAACAATATGAGTGTTATATCATTTCAAGAAATCATCAATTCTATTGAAAGTTTATCCATTGAAGATCAAGACTATTTATTTGATTTAATCCGTAAAAGAAGAATTGATAAGCGACGAGAAGAAATTGCTAAAAATGGGGAAGAAACCTTAAAAGCTTTATCATTAGGAAAAGCAAAAAAAGGAACAGCCGAAGAAATAAAAGCATATTTATTAGAAGATGAGGAAGAATGAGATTACTAGCTGATAAAAGCTTTAAACGAGCTTTTAAACGATTAGTTAAAAAGAATCCTCAACTGAAGGATAAAGTATTAGCAATTTTAGATATCTTAGAAAAAGATCCTTTTACTACTTCTTTAAAATCTCATAAATTAACAGGTAATCTAGAAGGATATTGGTCATGTTCAGTAAGTTATAATTGCCGTATTATTTTCACATTTAGTCAAGATATGGAGTCGGAAGAAACTTTAATTATTCTGGTTGATATTGGTTCTCATGATGAAGTTTATTAATGCCCATGTTCTTATTGATAGAATGCACACAAATGTCAATTTGTCAAGATAAGAAATAATGAAGATAAAAAGGATACATTTTGTTACAAATGTACTCAGAAAGCCCGAAACAGTTTAATCTAGATGCTGATTAACTTTTTAACAAACATCTGGTTTTAATCAAGATGTTGCGAACATCTGAACTCCATAAAGAGTAGATTAGCAATTTTTTTCATGGGAGATAGTTGAAATCCAATGAGTGTAAAGGCAAGTGGTGGAAGCTCGTTAGCAAGACCCCAACTGTATCAAACCGTTCCCGTCTCAGCCATCAGTCAAGCTGAGCAACAGGATCGCTTTTTAGCAAAGACAGAACTCAATGAATTAGTTACTTATTTCCAGTCTGGACAGAAGAGACTGGCGATCGCCCAAACGTTAACAGCCAATTCAGATTTAATTGTGTCACGGGCAGCTAACCGGATCTTCACTGGGGGATCGCCCATGGCGTATCTAGAAAAACCCCCAGTGGAAGCTCCCAAAGAGATGGCAATGGCCGGCGTTACTCAATCAGCCCAACCAGGAGCCGTTACCTATGTAGAAAGCGGTGGCGGTGGCGGTGGCTTTTTGGGGGGATTACGCTCCATTTTTAGCTCCAGTGGACCGATTCCCCCTGGATTTCGCCCCATTAATATTTCTCGTTATGGACCGAGCAATATGCAGAAGTCCTTGAGGGATATGTCTTGGTTTTTGCGCTACGTGACTTATGCCATTGTGGCCGGCGATCCGAGCATCATCGTGGTGAACACCCGTGGTTTAAGAGAAGTCATTGAAAGAGCTTGTTCTACGGATGCGACATTAGTGGCATTGCAAGAAATGCGGGCAGCTTCTAGAGAGTATTTTCGCCAAGATGCAGAAGCGCAAGCCATTGTCACTGAATACTTTGATGTTTTAATCATCGAATTCAAAGCACCCACACCTGCTAACAAATTACGTCAGCGTCCCTCTGATGATGTACAAGGGTTAGAACTGCCTCAGAGCTACTTCAACGCCTCTGTAACCCGTCAAAAATTTGTGATGAAGCCCGGTTTATCTGAATCGGAGAAAGGGGAAATCATCAGAGCAGCTTATCGTCAACTGTTTGAGAGAGATATTACCAAAGCGTATAGTCAGTCAATTTCTTACCTAGAATCTCAGGTTAGAAATGGAGACATCTCTATGAAAGAGTTTGTCCGTCGTCTGTGTAAGTCTCCTCTATATCGTAAACAGTTCTTTGAACCCTTTATCAACAGTCGAGCGTTAGAACTCGCTTTCCGTCATATTTTAGGGCGCGGTCCAAGTTCTCGCGAAGAAGTCCAAAACTACTTTTCCATCGTTTCTAACGGTGGACTTGCTGCTTTAGTCGATGCGTTGGTAGATTCTCAAGAGTACGCCGATTATTTTGGAGAAGAAACCGTTCCTTACTTGCGCGGTTTAGGGCAAGAAGCACAAGAATGTCGTAACTGGGGAATGCAGCAAGACCTGTTTAACTACAGTGCGCCCTTCCGTAAGGTTCCTCAATTTGTTACCACCTTTGCTAAATATAACCAACCCTTACCGGATCAGCACGTTTACGGTTCTGGCAATGATCCCCTAGAAATTCAATTTGGGGCGATTTTCCCGAAAGAAACCCGTAATCCTAGCAATAGTCCGGCTCCCTTTAATAAGGATACCAAGCGGATCTTAATCCACCGTGGCCCTGGTATCAATAATCAAAACAGTAACCCAGCAGCACGAAGTCAGTTCCCTGGCAGTTTAGGGGCAAAAGTCTTCCGTTTAAATAACGAACTCCCCGGCAGTAGCAATGGGGCTAGTGTTAAGTTTGGGGAAAGTTCCACTCAAGCGGTGATTCGCGCAGCTTACCGTCAAGTGTTTGGTCGGGATGTCTATGAAGGACAACGGTTAAAAGTTGCTGAAATTAAGCTGGAAAATGGGGATATTACCTTACGAGAGTTTATTAAAGCCTTAGCCAAGTCTGAAGTCTTCCTCAAAACCTACTGGACTCCTTTCTATGTGGTTAAAGCGATCGAATATATTCATCGTCGTCTCTTGGGTCGTCCTACCTATGGTCGCCAAGAAATAAACGCTTACTTTGATTTGGCTTCTAAGAAAGGGTTTTATGCCTTAGTAGATGCCATGATCGATAGTCAGGAATATACAGAAGCCTTTGGAGAAGATACGGTTCCTTACGAACGGTATTTAACCCCTGGAGGAATGCAGTTACGCATGGCGCGTCCTGGTACTATCCGAGAAGATATTGGTCAGCGAGTTGAGAAGGAAGTTACCCCAAGATTTGTGGAATTGGGTCAAGTTTCCAATAACCGTACTGAACCTGAAATTAAGTTCCGCGTTAACCAAGGTGTCAGTACCCAACGTCAACAAACCAAAATCTTTAAGTTGTTAACCACAACCGATAAAGTAGCCCTACAAAATGCCATTCGTGCTGCTTATCGTCAGATTTTTGAACGGGATCTCGATCCTTACATTATTCAAGCTGAATTTACTGGTCTTGAAAGTAAGTTGGGTAATGAAGAAATCACCGTTAAAGAGTTTATTGAAGGGTTAGGCTGTTCTGATCTTTATATCAAAGAGTTTTATACTCCTTATCCCAATACTAAGGTCATTGAACTAGGAACTAAACATTTCTTAGGTCGTGCGCCTTTAACTCAAAAAGAAATCCAAAAATATAACCAAATTTTAGCCACTCAAGGTATTCGTGGCTTTATTGGGGCAATGATCAATAGTATGGAATATCTCCAATTATTCGGAGAAGATACGGTTCCTTATCGTCGTTTCCCCACCCTTCCCGCAGCTAACTTCCCCAATACTGAACGCTTGTATAACAAGTTAACTAAACAGGATCGGGAGTTAGTGGTTCCTAGTTTTGAACCTGTGGTTAAAGTAGGTGGTTAAGTTAATTTAATCATTGCTTAAAGTTGCATGAGAAAAGACGCGAGCGATCGCGTCTTTTTTTTACTGTATTCCCCACACCCCACACCCCACACCCTACACCCTGTTCAAACCAATTCTTAAAAGTTACTGAGAGCTATGGGAACGAGCAAAGTTACGAATGTAATTAGTTATCGTCTCTAAATCTTCTTCGAGGGCAAAGTGTCCTGTATCTAAAATATGAAATTCAAGGTTTTTTAGATCCCGTTTATAAGGATGCGCCCCTTCTTCCGGGAAGATATAGTCCCCTTTCCCCCAAACAATTAGAGTAGGCGGTTGAAACTGACGGAAATAGTCTTGCCATTGTGGATAGAGAGGAGGATTAGTACCGTAGCTATAGAACAATTCTAATTGAATTTCTTGATTGCCAGGACGGTCTAGTAAATATTGATCGTGGAACCAATTATCAGGAGTAATAGCCTCTACATTGCGAACACCATTGGTATATTGCCACTTTGTTGCTTCAAGGGTGAGAAGATTATCGGCTAAGACTTGAGTATTTTCAGGGGTTTTATCTTTCCAGTAAGCTTTAATAGGTTGCCAAAAATCTCGTAACCCTTCTTCATAAGCGTTACCATTCTGCACTATCAACCCTGATACTTTCTGGGGATATTTTGTGGCTAAACGGTAGCCAATGGGTGCGCCATAGTCCATCACATAGAGAAAGTATTGTTGTAAATCTAATTTGATGGTGAATTTTTCGATAATCTCTGCCAATTTATCAAAACTATATTCAAATTCATCAACTCTTGGCATGGAACTAGCCCCAAAACCAGGATAATCTGGAGCGATCAGGTGGAATTCGTCCGCTAAAATGGGAATGAGATTACGGAACATATGAGAAGATGTGGGAAATCCATGCAATAAGAGGAGAGTAGGGGCATTAGGGTTGCCGGCTTCTCGATAGAAAATATTAAGTCCATCAATCTCAATGGTTTTGTGCATGGTGGTGTTTAAGTTAGTCATGGTAAATCTCCTGTATTGATAAATAAAATTGACACAAGATCAGCTAGAGTTGTTGGCTTTACTCTGAGGCGGAAAGTTGAGCAAGTTGTTTTTCTAGCTCCTGAATGCGAGCTTTCAAAGGAGTTATCATTTGGTCTACTTCTGCTTCTGAATAACGAATGGGAATATGTTGGGGACAATTCCAGTCAAAAGCCTCAACTTTAATCAAAAAAACCCTGGCTTTCTCTGCTTGATAATTAGGATTTGATAAGGCTTCTAGCAATTCTGGGTTATCATCAATAACTTGAGCGCGTCCCCAAATTTTTAATCGCTGACGATGAGCATAATCCATTAAAAAGAGAAAGATGCGATCGTTTTCTAGTAAGTTACCGACGCTAAGATATTGCAAGTTCCCGACAAAATCTACAAATGCCAAGGTTGTCTCATCAAGAACTTTTAAAAATCCAGTCGGACCACCACGAAATTGAATATAGGGATAGTTATTACTGTTGACAGTTCCCATATAGAAGCTATCTCTAGCACCAATGAATTCAATTTCTCTAGCACCCAGTAAATCTTCACTGATACCCCGTTGCTCGAATTTTTGGTAAATGTCGCGGGAACCATAGTCAGTTTGAGCCTGTTTGACCCCCTCTGTGAAGGCAATGGTGGTGAATTGTTTGGCCATAATCCTTGTTGTGGTAGGTTTTACCGAACGTTTGTTTTGTTACTATTACTCTACCGAACGTTCGGTAAAAAGTCAAGACAAAATTTATAGCGGTTTTCAATTGGGTGTATCAATATTCTAGTTAAGTTGAGTGTGGGAAGTGTGGGAGGGGTGGGGAGTGTGGGGAGAATTTGTATTTTGATCGTTAAT
>JASJDW010000283.1 GCA_030064955.1 Crocosphaera sp. | reverse complement strand
AAAAAATAAGCTTTTCTAACTTCTATAAAGGGATGAAAATGTTAGGTTGAAAAAGTCAATTTTTCTTAAAATTTTTTAGCACAAAAATAAGAGAATTATTAAATTTTTCTTATTGTATCAAAACAAAGCCCCTATCCATAAAACAGGGGCAACAAAGATTAAATTTATCTTAATTTCTAACGACTTTGTTGATTGCTGACAATCCTACGATTACCTCGGTTAGAGTTGCCATTGTACTTAGAATGATTAGAGTTATGTTTGCCTTTGCGTTTAATAATGGGCTTAGGTACAGTGGACTCAGGCACTTCCCAGTCTTTTTTCATCCACTCAGGACAGTCTTGATCGTAGATCATCTGTAAAGCAGCCGCCGCGATCGCTTGGGGATCGTATTCAGCACTCAATTCCCGTACCAAGGGCAAAAATGAGGCCATCCGTTCTCCTGCCAAAGATTCTTTGATTTGATTTTGCAGTTTTTCTAAGCGTTTGGCTTCAACCTGAGAACGACTCGGTATCTTACAAGTTTCTAACTTTTGCCGTAGTCTGCGCTCAATTTGTCGCACCATACGGCGATCAATGGGTTCTATCAAAGAAATAGCTGTTCCTGTTTTACCAGCCCTTCCTGTACGACCAATACGGTGAATATAGGTTTCACTATTATCGGGTAAGTCGTAATTAATGACATGGCTTAAATTTTCCACATCTAAGCCCCGCGCTGCAATATCTGTAGCTACTACTAATTTAATTCTCCCGTCTCGGAAGCGATACACTAATCTTTCTCGTTGAGACTGAGAGAGATTACCATGATATTCATCTACACTATGACCAACTTCTTGCAGTTTGGTGGTCAATTCTGAGGCAGTTTGTTTGGTACGAACAAAGATAATCGCTGATTCAGGATCCTCCATCTCTAGGATCGGTTGTAGGGCTTTCAGTTTTGACCATCCCCTGGGAATCATATAGAGATGCTGATCAATGCGTGTGGGGGCTGCTTGAGTGCGTTCTACGGATACTGTTACAGGAGACTTGAGAAACTGATTAACTAAGTCTCGTATTTCTCGGGGCATAGTTGCAGAAAAACAAGCTGTACTGCGGCTTTCAGGGGTTTTTCTCAGGATGGTTTTTACATCGTCAATAAAGCCCATACTTAACATTTCATCGGCTTCATCGAGAACCGCCCAACGTAGGGAGTCTAAAACTAATTTTTTTCGTTCTAATAGGTCAATAACTCGTCCTGGGGTTCCGACAACAATCTGTACGCCTCGTTCTAAACTACGGATTTGTCGTTCAATAGATTGACCACCATAAACCGTTAAAATGTAAAGACGGCGTTCAGTGGAAAAATCTTTTAAAGCTTCAGCAACTTGTTGAGCTAGTTCGCGAGTTGGGGTTAAAATTAAAGCTTGAACATTGGGGTTTTTGGTATCAATTTGTTCAAGAATCGGTAAGGAGTAAGCAGCGGTTTTTCCTGTGCCTGTTTGGGATTGTCCTAAGACATCATGGCCTTCTAATAATAGAGGAATTGCTTTTTCTTGAATCTCGGTAGGGCTTTCAAATCCAAGGTCTTGTAACTTGTTAACGCGGGCTTCGGATAGTCCTAGGTTCTCGAAAGAAATGGTCATAAGGTCGTTTTTGTTGGTAAGTTGACTATGTTTAAACCTTTAGTAAGGTGCAGCTAGATTTTTTTATAGTGGCTTTTCAAACTGCTTATTATTTTCACTTATGTTAGCATAAGTTTTTATTAGTTTCCACTACGGTTTGTACAGAATTCAATGTTTGGGTTTACATGACTTTTCCATAGAGATCGTATACATCAGCATTAGTAATTTTTACGGGAATAATTGAGTTTAATTGGCCTTCTCCTCTAACATAAACAACGCCATCAACTTCGGGGGCAAACCTGATTGAACGTCCAATATATTCTTTTGTTGTTGGATTTTCTTGTTCAATTAATACCTCTACTGTCTGCCCAACACATTTTTGATTTTTCTTAGCAGAAATCGGTTGTTGAATTTCCATTAAATAGTTGCGTCTTTCCTGAGCAATTTCTGAGGGAACTTGATTGGGCATTTGATAAGCTGGGGTTTCTTCTTCAGGAGAAAAGGTAAACACCCCTACATGATCGAATTCGTGTCGTTGAACAAAGTTGATTAAATGCTCAAATTGTTCTTCTGTTTCTCCAGGGAATCCGACAATAAATGTAGTTCGCAAAATAGCATCAGGAATTGATTTTTTTAGCCTTTCAATAATAGTATCGTTGATCTGACCTTGCCAGGGACGATTCATGGCTTTTAGAATAGTAGGGTGAGAGTGTTGTAAAGGTAAATCCAAATAAGGTATGATATTGTCTGTCTCCCTAATGGCATCAATCACCTTTGGTGTTAATCCTGTGGGATAAGCGTAATGAATGCGAATCCAAGGAACATCAACTTTGCCTAATGCCCTTAAAAGTTCGGCTAATTTAGGTTCTCCGTAAAGGTCTAAGCCGTAGTTGGTGGTGATCTGAGAGATCAGAATGATCTCTTTGACTCCTTGATCCGCTAGTTGTTCTGCTTCGCTTACAATAGACTCTATAGAACGCGATCGCTGATTTCCCCGCAAATGAGGGATAATACAAAAGGCGCAACGGTAATCACATCCTTCCGCCACCCGTAGATATGCAACTGCTTCGTTAGTAGTACGGTAACGGGGAGTTGTTTCATCCGCAACAAAAGTGGGGTTTTCGGAGACTTCTTTTACCCTTTCCCCCGTTTCTACCCGTTGAATGACATCTACGATTTTTTGGTAGTCTCCTGTTCCTACTAAAGCAACTGCTTCTGGCAATTCTTGCAATAAGTCCTCTTGGAAATGTTGCGCCATACAGCCAGAGATAATGATTTTTTTATTCGCTTCAGCCAATTCGACTAAAGTACGGACGGACTCTTCTCTTGCTTCTTGGATAAAGCTACAGGTATTGACAATAACGTAATCAGCTAACTCCTCATTAGCATCGATAGCATATCCTTGCTCTGCCAGTAAGCCTAGCATATGTTCTGAATCTATACGATTCTTCTCACACCCGAGGTGAGATATGGCGATAGTTGGCTTGTTGCCCATGTATTATTTGGTTTTACCCCTTGTCTTCCACTGGGGCGAAAAACCAAGCAAATCCTCTAGTATAGCTTTTCAGCTAAGGGTGATGTTTGGGATACTGGTTTGCCCCTTTTGTACTCTTAATTTATCTTAACAGATTTTTTTCTTTAGGGGAAGCCCTTACGTTAAATTTCTCTATTGATTGTGATAAATGCAGGGTGATTAGGACACTTATCAGAAGTGGTGGATCTCAGTATAGCGATCACTGTACTCGTAGGTTGGGTAGAGCAACGAAACCCAACCTACACTGTGATCTCTGAGGAAATAATACAACTTTATGCTTTTAAGCAGACTCAGGGGTGACTAAAGATGATGGATGTAACAATAACTCAGAGGTTGAACGTTTTTCGACCATTTCTTTAGTAATCATGCACTTTTGAACATCTTCACGAGAGGGTAACTCATACATTACATCTAACATTAATTCTTCAACAATCCCTCGTAAAGCTCTAGCTCCTGTTTTCCGTCGATAAGCTTCTTGAGCGATCGCTTTTACCGCTTCTTGAGAAAACTCTAGTTCCACATTGTCCATGTTTAATAATTTCTGATATTGCTTAACTAAGGCATTACGAGGCTGGGTTAAAATGGCAATGAGGGTTTCTTCTGTTAAGGGATTTAAGGCAGCCATCACCGGAATTCTTCCTACAAATTCGGGAATCATACCAAATTTCACTAAATCATCTGGTTCCACTCGCTGCATTAAATCTGCTGTCCGTTTTTCTTTGGACTGTCCTTCTCCTGGACGAATAAATCCCATAGACTTTTTACCGATTCGTTGCTCTATCACCCTTTCTAACCCAACAAAAGCCCCACCACATATAAATAAAATGTTACTGGTATCGATTTGAATACAATCTTGATAAGGGTGTTTACGGCCTCCTTGGGGGGGAACATTTGCCACTGTTCCTTCTAACATTTTCAAAAGGGCTTGTTGAACCCCTTCTCCAGACACATCGCGGGTGATGGAGGGATTTTCACTCTTTCGGGCAATTTTATCGATTTCGTCGATGTAAATAATTCCTCTTTGGGCTTCTTCTACATCAAGATCGGCTACTTGTAGCAATCTTAGGAGTATATTTTCTACATCTTCTCCTACGTAGCCGGCTTCTGTTAAGGTAGTGGCATCAGCCACAGCGAAGGGAACTTCTAACACTTGTGCTAAGGTTTGAGCCAGGAGGGTTTTTCCTGAACCGGTTGGACCCATGAGCAAGATATTGGATTTTTGCAGTTCAATGCTATCATCATCCTGCTCTCCTTTTTTCCCTTGAACCAAACTCAGACGCTTGTAATGGTTATAAACTGCTACGGAAAGAACCTTTTTAGCCTCGTCTTGACCTATGACATATTCATCGAGGTAATTTTTGATTTCCCTCGGTTTCGGTAGTTCTTTGAGGGAGGTTCCATTTTTTTGTGTACGGGTTTTAGGACGAGGATTACTTTTTTCTGCAATGGGACTGGAGGTTCCCATGAGTTCTTCGTCTAGAATTTCGTTACAAAGCTCGACACATTCATCGCAGATGTAGACTCCCGGGCCAGCGATTAGCTTTCGGACTTGCTCCTGGGATTTTCCACAAAATGAACATTTTAGGTGGGAGTCGTATTTAGACATAAGCGGTTGAGTTAGTTGAGTGAGGTTACAGGGACTGTGGGATCAGACAAATCTGGCCGAGAGATGACTTTATCAATCAGACCATAATCCACTGCTTCTTGGGCTGACATAAAAAAGTCCCGTTCCGTATCAGCAGCAATCGTATCAAAAGGTTGTCCTGTATGCTCAGCCAGCATATCGTTGAGTCGTTTTTTAATGTAGAGAATTTCTTTAGCTTGAATTTCAATTTCCACTGCTTGGCCTTGTGCGCCTCCTAGGGGCTGGTGAATCATGATTCGAGAACTGGGTAACGCCATGCGTTTGCCTTTAGCTCCGCCCGAGAGCAGGAACGCTCCCATACTAGCAGCCAGTCCAAAACAAATGGTAGCTACATCAGGACGTATTTGTTGCATCGTATCATAGATAGCTAATCCTGCATAGACAGACCCTCCTGGAGAGTTGATGTAGAGTTGAATATCTTTTTCAGGGTCTTCTGCATCTAAGAATAAGAGTTGAGCCACGATGGAGTCAGCGACTTGGTCATCTACGGGGGTTCCTAAAAAGACGATTCTTTCCCGCAATAGTCTTGAATAGATGTCAAATGCTCTTTCCCCTACGCCAGACTGTTCTACAACCATTGGGACTACGCTGGCAGGGGTAGCGTAAATTTCTGAGGTACGCTTACTTGATAGGGAGTAATCTAGCGATCGCGATTGAATCATAGCCTCTAAAGATTAGGTTAAAATGTTATCTATTATGAACGTTACCCATTGAGTGTAAAACGCTGGTTGGTTCAACCGTTTGCGGTAATGGGGCGATGCCCCACAGACCAACTTGATTTAATTATAAGTCTTATTCTCGAATTTTGTCTCTTGTGTGACAACTTTATTAATCTTTATGAGACTCATTATGCTTATTTTACATTCACACGAACAAATTTCCTCATTTTATTTTCATCATTTCTTCTAAAACCGTAATAATAACTTGCGGGGGGATGTTTTCAGTAATTTTTACCTGACCAATATCCGTGGGTAAAATAAAGCGAACTTTTCCTGCTTTGACTTTTTTATCTAACTGCAAAATTTCTAAAATATCTTGAGGGTTCAAGGTATCATTAATGGTTAGGGGTAAACTAGCTTTTTGAATTAAGTTGTCTTGTCTTGTGGTCATTTCTTCTGTCCACATTCCTAGTTTAACTGCTATTTTTCCTGCTGCTACCATACCGACTGCGACGGCTTCTCCATGATTGATTTCACGATAACCTGTCAAACTTTCTATAGCATGGCCAATGGTATGACCATAGTTTAAAATAGCTCTCAAACCGACTTCTTTTTCGTCTTGACTAACCACATCAACTTTAGCTTGACAAGACTGTGTAATAATTTCTTTGATGATTTCTGAATCAATATTATCTAAACTATCTAATTTTTCTGCTGTTTCTAACTGCTTAAATAAATTTGGGTTCCAAATGACTCCATATTTAATTACTTCTGCCATTCCTGCTCTAAATTCTCTTAGAGGTAATGTTTTTAATACTATTGGATCAATAAAGACTAAACGAGGTTGATAAAAAGCACCAATTAAATTTTTTCCTTGAGGATGATTTACCCCTGTTTTTCCTCCAATAGACGCGTCTACCATTGCTAATAAAGAGGTAGGAACTTGAATAAAATTAATGCCTCTTAACCAAGTCGCTGCTGCAAACCCTGTCATATCTCCAATGACTCCACCGCCTAAAGCTAAGAGGGTTGATGACCGTTCTAAACGATGTTTTAAGGCAGTATCATAAATTTGAGAAATACTATCTAAAGTTTTGTAAGTTTCTCCTGCTGGTATTAAATGGGAAAACACCTCAAAACCCATTTGTGTTAGAGAATTAATAACAGTTTCCCCGTAGTAATTGAAAATTTCTGCATTAGAAATGACGAGAATTTTTTGACCTAACTGGAGTGAGGTTAACTGTTGACCTAAACTCTCTAAAGCGTTAGCATCAATAATAATTTTATAACTTGTATGGGGTAGGGTAACTGGAATTACAGATGACATAAAGTTTTAAGGCTTACTAAATTGAATAAGTTGTAACTTTTAACCTATAGCCTGTCTATTTTAACCTTTTTTGTAGGGATTTAAGAAAGATATATAGATAATCTTCCCATTTTTAACTATAATATTAAGATAATCGATATTGTGTTAAAAAACTCCTATGGAACCTGCAACCGTTTTAAGCATTGCTATTGGCTCAATTCTTCTCGTTATTACAGGCTTTGCCATTTATACAGCATTTGGTCCCCCATCAGCCCAATTAAGCGATCCGTTTGAGGATCATGAAGATTAAGCTCTCTCAAAGTAATTATAATGCTTTTCCTTGACATCAATAACAAGGTAAATGAATTTAGATATGGGTTGAGTTAACTAACAACAAAACTCAATCCTTTTTATTTGGGTTTATTATTTCACCGTTTCTATGTTTTTGGATAATCAATCAAGCAACAAAAATGATACGTTTCAATTAAGATACATTGATTTATTTTGTGGGATTGGTGGATTTCGTATTGCCTTAAACTTGGCTTGTTCTGCTTATAAAATTGAGAGAAAAAAGATTCAACCTATTTGTGTATTTTCTTCTGATATCGATAGACACGCTCAGATTACCTATCAAGCTAATTTTCAAGAGCAACCCCAAGGTGATATTACTAAAATACCAGCAGAATCAATACCTAGTCATGATCTTTTATTAGCTGGATTTCCCTGTCAACCTTTTAGTATTTGTGGTAAACTCGAGGGTTTTGAAGATACAAGAGGAACTCTTTTTTTTGAAATTGCTCGCATTCTTGATTATCATAGACCCTATGCTTTCATTTTAGAAAATGTTAAACAATTAGTGGGACATAATCAAGGTAAAACTTTGAAGGCAATTTTAGATATATTATTGGATTTAGGTTATTATACAGAGTATAAAGTTTTAAATGCTTTAGAGTTCGGCTTACCTCAAAAAAGAGAACGAATTTTTATTGTTGGATTTCCTGAACCACTTTCTTTTAGTTGGCCAAAACCTAATAAATCAATGAAACCTTTATCGGAAATACTGGAAAAATCTGTTTCTAAATTTTACTATGCTTCCCCAGAAATTCAAAAAAATAGATTAGCTAAGTATAAAGGAAATTATCAGCATGAATTTACCATTTGGCATGAAAATAAAGGAGGAAATATCAGTGCTTATCCTTATTCTTGCGCTATGAGAGCAGGTGCTTCTTATAATTATCTGTTGGTTAATGGAAAACGGCGTTTAACAGAGAGGGAAATGCTACGTTTACAAGGGTTTCCTGATTCTTTTCACTTAATTGGTTCTTATTCTACAGCCAGAAAATTAGTAGGGAACTCTGTTGCTATTCCTTGTGTAACTTCAATCCTTAATTGCATATTTAAGGCAGTCAACAATAAGACATTAAACTTTAATAAAAGAATGAATTATCGATCAATCTGAAACTAAATTACTACATGACACGACCCAGTAAACTCAAATACGATCGCGGAACATTAATTATTCATCCACCTCCAAGGGGTAAAGCTTGGATGGACTTCGCTACCTGGGATGACCGCATCGAAAAGTTTCGGGTTCCTGCCATTTATTATCGAACCTTAATCGAAACCTTACAAGCCAATAATCTCAATTTTATTGATAACGCTAAGGACTTTTTTTCTTTAGATTTAACCCCTAGTTTTGAGAGGGAACCCTATGTCCATCAAACGGAAGCTTTAGAGGCTTGGAAGCGTTCAGAACGCAAAGGAGTGGTTGTATTGCCTACCGCTGCGGGAAAGACCTATTTAGCCCAGTTAGCGATGATAGCTACCCCTCGCACCACTTTGATTATAGTACCAACCTTAGATTTAATGCACCAATGGTATGCTCAAATGACGGCCGCTTTTCCTGACATTGAGATAGGGTTATTAGGAGGGGGTTCCCGCGATCGCAGTCCCATTTTAATTTCCACTTACAACAGTGCAGCTATTCATGCAGAAACGTTGGGAAATCGTTACGCATTACAGATATTTGATGAATGTCACCATCTTCCTACGGATTTTTTTCGTGTTATTGCAGAATACTCTATTTCTCCTTATCGTTTAGGCTTAACTGCTACCCCAGAAAGGACTGATGGTAGCCATCGCGATTTAGATAGTTTAATTGGTGAGGTGGTTTATCGTAAGGGAGTGAAAGAACTGTCTGGGGGAACTTTAGCGGATCATAAGGTAATAGAAATTAAGGTTAAACTATCACAAACGGAACGAAAAAGTTATGATAAAGCAATGCAAATTCGTAATGATTTTTTACGTAAATCTAATATTTCGTTAGGAAGTTTAAATGGTTGGCAAATTTTTGTCAAAGCAAGTGCAAGAACCCCTGCTGGAAGACGGGCAATGTTAGCCCATCGAGAAGCGAAAGAAATAGCAGCAGGAACGGAAGGAAAATTAAGAGTGTTAGCAGAATTAGTTTGTGAACATCATCAAGATTCGTTGTTAATTTTTACCAATGATAATGCTACAGTTTACCGCATTTCTCAAGAATTTTTAATTCCTGCAATTACCCATCAAACCCCAGTAAAAGAGCGTCATGACATTTTAACCCGGTTTCGAGAGGGAGTTTATAAAAGTTTAGTCACTTCCCATGTTTTAAACGAAGGAGTTGATGTTCCAGAGGTGAAAGTTGCTATTATTATATCGGGTACCAGTTCCGCACGGGAATATGTACAAAGATTGGGTCGTATTTTACGAAAAGGAAAAGGAAAAAATAAGTTAGCAACCCTTTATGAAATTGTTGCAGAAGATACCAGTGAAGAACGAATATCGCAGCGCAGAAAAGAAGGAATAAAAACCTCAAAACCTCAACAATTAGAATTATTACCTTCTACTTATGAAATGAAGTCGAAAAAGTCATTACGGGCGGCTGAATCATCTAATAAGAAATGGGGAGAAGAAGAGTAACTTATTTTAATATATCCCTCTTTCATCACTTTCGGAAAGGGGGATCGCTGAAAGGCTTATGATTATTGATTTTGAGCAATTTGGACAAAATTTGAATCTCTTATTAGCAAATAGTTTAGCGATCGCACTTTGGATAAGAGTTCTAGAATTTACAAATCATCAGGGTTCTGCCAGACTGATGAAAGAGAGATAACTACGGGAGAGCTCTCAACAATTCGGTTTTAGTACTCAAATAATTAAGTTGGCGCAACAGATTGTTAGGCTTAAACGCCGTAGGATTGAGATAAGGCA
>JASJDW010000030.1 GCA_030064955.1 Crocosphaera sp. | reverse complement strand
GATCAACAGAACCTTTATTACAGTTATCTGATGTGGGATTAAGTGATCCTTTGGGAAGACATCAGTTGTTAGAGAATATTTCTTTTACGGTTAATAGAGGCGATCGCTTGGCTATTGTTGGTCCATCGGGATCGGGCAAAACCACCCTCTTACGTCTGATTAATCGTCTACGAGATACCCATACTGGCTCAATTTTATTTCAATCTCAACCCCTAAAGCAATTTAAAGTAACTCATCTGCGTCGACAAATTGTTTTAGTCCCCCAAGAACCTAAACTATTGGGGATGACAGTACAAGACACCTTAGTGTATCCTCTAAAATTGCAGAAACTGTCTACAACAGAAATTAATCAACGACTGGAATACTGGCGATCTCAATTATCTATTCCCGATGATTGGTTGGAACGCAATGAGTTACAACTATCTCTAGGACAACGACAACTGGTCACGATTGTCAGGGGTTTAATGATGGAACCTAAATTATTATTATTGGATGAACCCACTTCTGCTTTAGATCGTGACAAAGCGTTACAACTCGTCCAAGTGTTAAAGAGTATAACAGCAGACGCTAAAATGACCGTTCTTATGGTAAACCATCAATTAGAACTTGTAGAACAATTTACAACACAAGTTTTAAAATTAAATCAAGGCAAACTGCAACAGTAAAATTAATTCTAAACTCTAAATTTTTAATAATTGGTCATTAATAATGGACTCGTCTAATCATCAACCCTATAAAAGTAAGCTGTTTAACTTTATCAACCGTCGATCTTCCCAATGGCGCGATCGCTTGATTCGTAGCGCGCAATACCTGAGAGTTGGGGTAGAATGGAGCCTACAAATCCTCATTTACCCTTTATATTTGATGGTACAGGCGGGACGAGCAACCCGTAAACAGTTAAGACTAGGGTTCACTCAAAAAATATTACCAACCAATAAACATAACACTGCTTCTTCTACTCCCAAAGTTGATCGACCGTTAAGACGAGTGTTTCAAGAAACCCAACATTGTCTAATCCAAAATAAAACTAAACAGACAACACAACAAAATAATAATCAGAAAACCCCTGTTATGATTCAAGGGATGGCCAGTGAAATAGAGAGTCATGACCTCGTTTTAGTTGCTGAAAATAATACAATTATAGATATTCTGTCTGAAACACAACAAAAGCACTTAAAAAAATATATTCGCTTAGAAACCGCTAATTATTGGTACGATTTCAAACAAAATAAAAGAGATGACCTGGGATTAATTCATACATTTACTCAAAAAAATGAGCATATTCTCCCTCCTATTCGTTGGTTTTGGCAAGTCATGAGTTGGATGCAAACAGGAACAGTAGCAATGAATCTAGACTTGTTTGGAGAATCTTCTCTGGTTCCTGTGGTTCCTAAGAATAATATCACTTCTTTGTCAACAAATTCAGAAGTTTTTTATCAAGAAAACAGCATAAAATCATTACAATTATCTGCTTCCCTTCATCAGAAAATACAAAAATACAGAGAGTATATTAAACAGAAAAGTAGTGAGTCTTTAAATATTGATAATGAAGATCCTTTTCGCATAGAATTTCTTATTTATGCTGCCATTGACTACTTTTTTAATCGAGTTATTCCTCAGCAGCAGTTAACATCAAATTTATCTCAGCAACAGTTACAATTGTCAACTGTCTCTGATAACAATTTTATTTCAGAAAAAATTGATGATCCTTGGTTATCTTGGGATGATTTATATCAAGAAGTTCCTGTTGTTAATACTCCTTCTCCTGTTCAATCTTCTGCTGCATTGTTATCTCAGTCTGATCCCTCTTCTCATCAACCAAAAAAATCTTTCAAAAAAAGAAAAAAAAGAAGAAAAAACTCACTAAAAAGTCAGAAATCTTCAAATAAATCTGGCGTAAGTTTACCAAAAACCCATAAATCCAAACAGTCTATTAACTCTTATTCCAAAATAGAAAAAATTTCATCCCATTGGGTGGAAACAGAAGCCAAAACCACTGGTTATGTAAAACATCCTTTAGTTAGGATATTGGAATGGTTAGATTCAGCCATTCATTGGTTAGAAAAATTAGCGCACAGGTTAAGCCAATTTTTACGAAAAAGACGCTAACTTATCTAGCAAGTAGAAAAGAATTAAAGATTGATCTTAAAACAAATTTAAACATCTTGTATTACTTTAGAAAAATATTAAGTTCCTTACTTGTAATCAAAGTTTAATTTTTCATCTTATTTTGAACTTTTGTATCAGCTTTTGTAGAGTAATTCTCAGAATTTCCTGAAAATGACTGAAATTTGTGTAAGGAAAGGAAAAGTTTTTTATAGATATGATAAATTTCCAGGATAGGGGATGCCAAATCCACTATAAATTGCTTACGATTTTGAAGGAGTTTGATGGAAACAAAGATAAAAATTGTTGCCTCAACCAAAATAATAGATTAGACGAGGAAAAAAATAGTGAATACAACGATTATGCGACAACTTTGGTCAATTATTGAAGAAAGTTCAGAGAAACCATTAACAGGGTTAAATGACTCAGATTTAATTAATCAGATACTGACTAAGTTAAGTAGTAAACAAAACCTCTCTTCTGAAGACTGTTGTAGGATCAATGCCTATCTTCGTTCACGAATTTTGCTCATTCGGGAAATGGCAGACTATAGTATGAGTCACTAAACATAGATTGTATGTTAAGTTTAGTAAAGAATAAAAGTTTTTTTAACATACAATTTAAAATGGTGCAGTCTTCAACCAAAAACCCCACTACTCTAGAAAATGAGAAAACTTGGTATTGGCGAGGTTATCCCATCACTTATAATCATTGTGGAGACACAGGACCGACTGTTGTTTTAGTGCATGGGTTTGGAGCATCTTGGAGACATTGGCGCAAAAATCTCCCCGTTTTAGGCAAAACTTGTCAATGTTACGCCCTTGACTTAATTGGGTTTGGTGGTTCGGCCAAACCTACCCCAAAACAAGAAATAGACTATACATTTGAGACGTGGGGACAACAGGTAGCTGATTTTTGTCGAGAAGTGGTCGGAAGTCCAGCCGTATTAGTAGGTAATTCTATCGGTTGTGTGGTAGTAATGCAAACAGCGGTAGATTATCCTGAATGGGTGTTAGGAGTGGCTGCTTTGAATTGTTCTTTAAGGTTGCTTCACGAACGCAAGCAAGCCAGTTTACCCTGGTATCGTCGGGTGGGTGCTAATGCTATGCAGCGTATTTTAACCAATAAGGCCATTGGTTCTTTCTTTTTTGCCCAAATTGCTCAACCCCGCACCGTCAAAAACATTCTTTTACAAGCTTATCATCGTTCTGAGGCGGTTACAGATGAGTTAATTGAATTGTTACTAAAACCTGCCCAAGATGAAGGTGCAGTAGACGTATTTTTAGCGTTTACAGGTTACTCTCAAGGCCCCTTACCCGAAGACTTATTACCCCGCTTAACCTGTCCCACCATCCTTTTGTGGGGAGATAAAGACCCTTGGGAAAAGATTGAAATAGGACAAGAATGGGCTAACTATCCTACAGTAGAGCAATTTATTCCCCTTGAGGGTGTCGGCCATTGTCCTCAAGATGAAGCCCCAGAATTAGTTAATCCTATTTTAGAGGAGTTTATTTCTCGAAGGTGAACTACTCCTATATATTCATATCTTGCACCAACAACCCTAACCAATCTATCATAACTATACCAAAGCTAGTATAGTTATCATTTCTCATGTACATAACAGCAAAAGAAACAGCAAATATATTAGGGGTATCACAACGAAGAGTTCTTTTTCTCCTCTCTGAAAATCGTATTGAAGGAGCATTTAAAGCAGGAAATCAATGGTTAATTCCCTTATGTGATGGCAAGCCTATTATTCGTGAAGGGAAACGCGGTCCCAAACCTCGTTGGTCAGGACAGGTTAAAAAGCCTCGCAAAAAAGATTTGACCGTTATTAAAGTAATCCGAACCAATATTGATGGCAATGCGAAACACAACACCAATAAAACAGTAATTAGTGTTAAACGAGGCAATGAACCTACCATTTATGGCCATTGTGTAACTATAAATGGACCATCAAAAATTCACTATTCTCACGAAGCGAGAAAAGATAAGGGAGGTGCAAGGGTTTGGGTAGAAACCTATTTTGATTTTGATGTTGTAGTTGAGCAAGATTTACGTCTCTTAAATTCAGTGTATTCGGTTTAGTTCTTGATTTTAACTGGATCAACAATCTCTAAAAGTTAAGAACAGAATAAGGAAAAAAATATAAAAATCAGTTAACATAACCGTTCTAGAAAGCTTAATCAATAAAGTTAAGAAAAGTTTATGGTAATGAACAGACGGGATCTCTTAAAATTCTTAGGAATAAGCACAGGAACAGCCATATTAACTCAAGGAACTAAGGCTTTATCAAGTCCCCTGATGGTCACTGCTCAAAGTAAAGATAAGGTTAAACAAATCATTCAGGGCAGCCAATCTTTTAAATTTACTCCGATTAAATTACCCATTCCCTTAACCATTGAAAATTTAAGCGATGAACAGCAACAATTAGCATATAAAACCTACGAAGTTATCGATGATGTCGTCTTACCAGAAGGGTTTACCTATGATGTGATTGCCCAATGGGGGGACAAAGTAGGAGACTCGCGCTTTGGTTATAATAACGATTATTTATCCTTTGTGGAAACAAAGCCCAATGAAGGATTTTTAACCATTAACTTTGAATATATTAGTGGTAAAACGTGGAGAGAAACCTATGAAAAGGTCATAGGCAAATCTCTTCCTTTTGAAGAAGTAAAAGCGATCGCCGATCAAAACGAGGGAACCGTAAACGCTTTTGAGTTAGAAAAAAATGATCCCCTCAAAGCTAAAATAGAAGCGATCGCTTCTGAAGCATTAATCGATCAAGGAATGGGAGTCATTTCCCTAAGAAAAAATGCTCAAGGCCAATGGCAACGCACCTATTCAGAAGCTGATAGACGCATCACAGGAATATCAGGGTTAGACGATGGCCGTCATCTCAAAGCCACAGGACCAGGAATTAAAATTTTTGAGAAGAAAAATAAACTAGGATATGAGGACGGTTTAGACAGCAAAATCATAGGAACCTTCCAAAACTGTGCTGGAGGAACTACTCCTTGGGGAACCGTACTCAGTGCAGAAGAGAATATTCAAGATCAAGTTCCTGAACCCGTGATGGCTGATGGTTCATCGTTACATCCTTCTGTAACCCCCTTTGTGATGGACGGAAAAGATCTAGATGGACGGGGGAATGTGTTTGGTTTAGCGGGTAATAAATATGGTTGGATGGTAGAAGTTGATCCTAGCGATAAAAATGATTACGGGACAAAACATACTTGGTTAGGTCGTTATCGTCATGAAGCGGTGGCCTTTCGTGCAGAAAAAGGTAAAAAGTTAGCGGTTTATTCAGGATGCGATCGCAGAGGCGGCCATGTGTACAAGTTTGTTTCTGATAAAAATATTATCGATCCCAAAGACAAGCAAAACTCCCGTTTAATGGAGTCTGGAATGTTATACGGTGCCGTCTTTAACGCTGATGGAACGGGAAAATGGGTGCCTTTAACACCAGATACTACTATTGATCCTGTGTTACCTTCAGAGGTTCAAGGGGGTTTGGTTACGTTACCGAATAGCGATCGCCAAGCAGGAGGAATGATAAAAGTCACCGATGATCAAGAGATAATCCCCTTTAAAGATAAATTTAAAACGTTGGGAGACCTTTATATAGGAACCCCAGACGAAAAACAAGGGGCAATTTTGATCGATGCTCATTTTGCAGCCAATGCCGCCGGAATCACCTGTACAGCGCGGCCAGAAGACACAGAAATAGGGGAAGATGGTACCTTATATGTCACCTTTACTTCAGGAACGCCTGGGGGTGACGGTGGACCAGATAAGGGGGTATTTCGTGGACCCGATGGGGAAATGAATTACGAATATGGTTGGATCATGAAAATTATGGAAGATAAAGATGATCCTGCATCCATGAGTTTTCGTTGGGATATCTTAGCCACAGGAGGAGAACCCGCATTAGGCGGAATGGGATTTTCTAACCCCGATAACCTGATGTTTGATAGCAAGGGAGACTTATGGATGGTAACGGATATGTCCACCAGTGGTCATAACAAGGAAATTAAGGATCGGATGAAAGATGGGGAACCAGTGAGTACAAAAAGCCTTGTGGGGATCTTTGGCAACAATACTGTGTGGTATTTACCCCTTCAGGGAGAAAATAAAGGGATGGCGTTTCCTTTTGCCATTGGACCAATGGAAGTGGAAATGACTGGACCTTGGTTGACAGAGGATGAACAAACCCTGTTTTTAGCGGTACAACATCCAGGAGAAGCGTACGGAACCCGTCAAAATATGGCTAGTGAGGTTCGTGAGTTTTCTCTGTTGACCACATCAGGAAACGAGTTTATACAAACTAGGACCGTTCCTTTGGGTTCAAACTGGCCCAGTAAACAGTTGAATGATCCCCCTCGTCCTGCGGTTATTGCAGTTAGATCGGTGAAGGAATAATCATTTACCGATAAAAAATTAAGTCCTCCAGTGCGATATTTACCAATTAATGTTTTCTTGAAAGCCTCGGTACTTTAGGACGAGGATGAAAAGAAAACTAACAACAAACTGCGTAGCATCAATTTTGAGATGCGGTCTTGCTTGTAATACCTGTCAAGACAACTTGAGTCAGTGAACCAAGAATCCCCGTTCCTTCAGGTCGGGGAGTGTCAAGTAACCATTTTTGCACTGTTACGCGATTAGCTACTAAGTTATTAGACTAAGTACCTGGACAAAAATAAACGTTACTGTGAAGTGAGCGGAGGAGTGCTGGAGTTGGGAGTAGGGAGAGGGGTTACGGCTTATTTACATTTCTTAAGACAGTTAACCATATTTATGTCAGACCACTTAGAATTTAATATTTGTATTTAAGTTAAACTGACTGATGGTGTGAGAAGTGTTTAAAAAGGTAAATTTACCATGAAATTAGATGTCAAGTTACTCAAAATTCCCACTATTTTAACATTAATTACTTTAGGCAATATAAATCCTGTTTTTGGGCAAATTATTCCTGATAATACCCTTCCTGTTAATTCTCAAGTTACCCCAGGATGTACCAACTGTACCATCAATGGGGGAACCAACTACGGAAATAATTTATTTCATAGTTTTGAGCAGTTTTCTATTCCCACAGGAGGACAAGCTCATTTTAATAATGCTGAGTCCATCGCCAATATTTTTAGTCGAGTAACAGGGTTATCTATTTCTACCATTAATGGCTTAATTAGTGCTAATGGAATAGCTAATTTATACTTAATTAATCCTCAAGGGATTGTCTTTGGCCCCAATGCCAGAATTGATGTGGGTGGGGCATTTGTTGCCAGTTCTGCTAGTAATTTAAACTTTGGAAATGGCTTAGAATTTAGTGCTATTAACCCCGATGCACCCCCCGTATTAACCATTAATTTAACCCCAGGATTGCAGTATGGGGGAACACCACCAGGGGCAACGGTCAGTAATGAGGGAGTATTAGCAGTTAAACCAGGGCAAAACTTAACCTTAGCCGGGGAAACAGTGCTGAATAGCGGTACATTAAAGGCTCCAGGAGGAACGATACAGGTATTAGGGGATTATGTGGGGTTAATGGATAATGCTGTGCTAGATGTGTCTTCTGCGACCGGTGGGGGAAACGTTTTGGTAGGAGGTGATTTCGGGGGACAGGGAACCGTTCCTAATGCCAAAGAGACGTTTATTGGTTCAAATGTAATTATAAATGCGGATGGAATTGGTAATGCAGACGGAGGAAATGTTGCAGTTTGGTCAGATAAAAATACGAATTTTCAGGGAACAATTACAGCGCGAGGAGGAATATTAGGAGGAGATGGCGGGTTTATTGAAACGTCAGGCAAAGAGAATTTAACGATTACTGGAACGGTTAATGCTAATGCGACTAATGGTAATGCAGGGACTTGGTTAATTGACCCAACTGATATGGTAATTGACGGGCCAATGGCAAATTCTATTAGTAACAGTCTTCAATCAAATGATGTAATAATTAGCACCAATAGTGAGGGAAATGACGAAGGAAATATTACTCAAGAAGTTGGAGCTAATATTGAGTGGGATTCTGGTAATGATTTAACGTTAAATGCTGATAATAATATTGATTTGAACGCTTCTATTAAAGCAGAAAATGGGGGAAATATAACTTTTAATGCTATGGATACCATTACGCTAATGGGATCGATCGAATCATTTCTCCGTGGTCAAGGTAATTCTGGAGACGTGAAGATTACCACTGGAACCCTTAACGTACTCAATGGTGCCATGATTAATTCTAGTATCGTTGAAGATGGCTCAGAAAATTCAAAGGCCGGTAATATAATCATAAACGCCACCAATTTAGTCAAGTTTGAGGGGGAAACAGGTAATGGGGCACCTAGCAGTGCCATAAGCGAAGTAGGATCGGAAGACAACCCTAATGTAATTGGCAATGGTGGGAATATATTCATTACCACTGGCTCCCTTGAAGTTACCAATGCCGTGCTTACTACCAGTACCTTTGGACAAGGAAATGCTGGTAGTATCAGTATCAATGCTGCCAATTGGGTCAGATTTGATGGTGAAGCAGGTAGAGAAACAGTAAGTGGGGCATTTAGCAATGTCAACTCTGGAGCATTAGGCAATGCAGGGATTGTATCCATTACAACAAAAGGCTCCCTTGAAGTGACCAATAATGCCCAACTTGGTACCAGTAGCCAAGGAACAGGAAATGCAGGGAGCATCATTATCGATGCCACTAATCTGGTTAAGTTTGAGGGAGGTAACAGTAGGGTATTAAGCGAAGTGGGGTCGGCAGATAACCCTAACATAGAAGGAGATGCTGGAGGTATATCCATAACTACAGGCTCTCTTGAGGTACTCAATGGTGCCATACTTGGTACGAGTACCTTTGGAATAGGAGATGCAGGTAGTATCACCATTAAAGCCAATGATTCCGTCAAATTTGATCGAGGTCAGGCATTTAGCAATGTAAATAACGTAAATAACGATGGTCAAGCTGGAGGTATATCCATAACTACAGGCTCTCTTGAGGTACTCAATGGAGGTCAACTTAATACCAATACCGCAGGAATAGCAGATGGCGGTAATATTATCATTCAGGCAAATGATTTAGTCAAATTTGAGGGGGAAAGAGATAATGGGGCATTCAGCGTGGCATTAAGTGAAGTGGGGCCTGAAGCAATAGGCGAAGGGGGGACGATATCCATAACGACAGACTCCCTTGAAGTTACCAATGCCGTGATAGCTTCGAGTACCGGAGGGAGAGGAGATGGTGGTGATGTTATTATCAATGCCAGGGACCAGGTGAAATTTAATGGCGAAGCAGATAGCACAGCAACAGGAGCATTCAGTGAAGTCAATTCTGGTGCAGAAGCAAATGCTGGGGATGTCTCCATAACCGCAGAAACACTTGAAGTTACCAATAATGCAAAAATATCTACTGAAACGAAGAGTAAGGGCGATGCTGGTAATGTCAAGATTACTGCTACTGATTCAGTACGTTTTGATGGACAGTCTAGTGAAGCATCTAGCAAAGTGGGAGAAAATGCAGAGGGAAATGCTGGAAATATCGAGATTACTACTCGCTCCCTATCCTTAATCAATAATTCCCAGATTACGGTTGAGACTTCAGGACAAGGAAATGCCGGAACCGTTGAAATCAAAAATGCTGACTCAGTTTCTGTTACCAATAGTCTCATTTCTAGTCAATCAAACAGTGCTGCTGATGCAGGAGACGTAACCATTAATGCCGAAGGAAACCCTGCTAATTCTGTCATATTAGAAGGTCGAACGATTTCTGAAGATGGGGAATCCATTTTAGGGGGTTTATCCGTTCAAGCAGATGAAAATGGGGGAAATGCTGGAAGTATAGTTGTGAATACTCGTCAGTTAAATGTTAAACAAGGAGCGCAGATATCGGCAACTAATATCTCCAGTGAAAGCGAAAGCATCAACTTACAGGGAATAGACACCTTAGAAGTTACCAATGGGGGACAAATTACTGCCTCTACCCAAACAGGAACCGCAGGAAATGTTACCGTTAATGACAATGATTTACCTGCTAATACTGTAGAAATTAGGGGAAATAACAGTCGTTTAGCAGCAGAAGCTACCGAAGAAAACGGAAATGCCGGCGGTGTCACCATTAATACCGAAACCTTAACCGTCTCTGACGGTGCAACCGTATCAGCAGAAAATGTCTCAGGCACTAGCGGAAACATTGCTATCACAGGATTAACGGCAAATACCTTAAATCTCTTAGATGGGGGTTCTATTACCGCTTCAACCGACACCGGAACCGCAGGAAACCTAACAGTGAATCCAGATGAAAACCCTATTACTATCAATATTAGTGGAGAAAACAGTCGTTTAGCCGTCGAAGCCACAGAAGAAGGAGGTATTGCTGGCAGTTTAACCGTCAACGCCGAACACATGAATATTACTGATGGTGGTGCAGTCACCGTTAGCAGTCCCCAAGGACAAGCAGGAAACCTCACTATCAATACCACCCGAAACCTCCGTTTAAATCAAGGTAGCATTACTGCTGAAACGGGACTTGAAGGAGGAAGCGGTGCTAATATTTTCCTCAATGTAGGGGAAAACCTTTTCCTATCCAATCAAAGTCTCATCTCTGCTAATGCTAACGCTGGTGCTGATGGTGGTAACGTCACCATTAACGCACGGTTTGTTATTGCTGATTTTCCCTCCATCCCCAATGGAAGTGATATTATTGCTAATGCAGTTGATGGAGATGGGGGTCGTATTGCCATTACTGCTGATGGTATCTTTGGTATTGAATTCCGAGAATTTCTCACCTTTTTAAACGATATTACCGCTTCTTCTGAAACCGGTGCTGCTGGAATTGTTACCTTAGATACGCCGAATGTTGACCCTAGTCGTGGGATAACGCAATTAGCTCAACCTATCGATGCCAATAATCAGATTGTACGCGCTTGTATTCCCACTGAACAAGGAACAGCAGGGGAATTTACCGTAACCGGACGCGGGGGGATTCCCAGTCGTCCCTCCGATGTGTTGAGTGGGGATACGGTGGTAGAAGATTTAGGAAACCTAGTACCTCCATCTTCAACCCCTGAACCTTCAGAGGAAATATTGAACCAAACGCCTCGTCAAAAAGCACCATTAGTGGAAGCAGAAGCTTGGATAGTGGCTGATAACGGAGATATTATTTTCACCAGTCAACAGTCTTCAGATAATGTTAAATTAGCGGAACAAACCTCGTTAACTTGTTAATTAATAACTAAGTTCCTAAGCCAAATTAATATTTTTGCCTCGTTTTTTCATCCGCTTTAAATCGCGTCGGAAGCGGGTACTTTCCTGTGGGATTAGCATTTTTCTGTATCTGTGTCCCAACCCTCGAACATTTCATCAACACTTTTATAACGCTTAAGATGCTCAGGATGCTTTTCCACTTCTTCAATAGCGGCCAGAGTTTCTGCATTAGGAATTTTAACCTCAAAGGGAAACCCCTGGTGCAATTCCACCTGTTTATAAAAAATGCGGATTGCCTCAGAAGGGGATACACCCAGTTTAGAAAAAACAGCCTCAGCAGCTTGCTTAAGATCAGATTCAATAGTTGCTTCAACTCGGTCTATGCTGCTCATACACCATACCTTCATGAACTTATTTGACGACAATTCACCTACGATTCTAATTGAATCGTTAAGGATTTCCCACCAGCCCAAAAAATTTGGCAACACCACCTAAAATAACGATAACAATCCCAATTAATATGCCACGATTGGTAAATTCTTGATTACCGACTCGTTTATCTAGTTGTTCTACTTTGGTATCTAATGCTTTTATCTCACCTTTAATCTCTGCTTGACCCACTTCTATTTTATTGAGGCGATCGCTTATGGTCTTTATTTCCTCTTTTATTTCCCCTAATATTTCTGTCAAGTCAGTTTGAATGATTGGATTAGTCATCTGAATTATACTCCTATCTATTCCTGTCTTTTTTATTTTAATTTTAATAGCAGCAAAATGAATCAAACCCTAAGCAAAAAATTACGAATCTATCTGAGTTTAAGCATCACCATTTCTTTACTGGTAATCTTACTAAATGTAGGATTAACTCCCTTATCCGCACAGGTAAAAATTGCCAAAAAACGAGACTCTAATCATGCTATTTCCCAAACAGAAATAACAGAGGTTTCTCAATTGGTAAATCAGGCTAAAGAAAATTATCAATCTGGAAATTTTCCTGAAGCCATCAAAATCTGGAAAAAAGCTCTAGATATCTTATCATCTCAAGGCGATCACCTAAACCAAGCGATGGTACTCAGTAATCTTGCCCTTGCGCATCAAAAATTAGGCCAATGGCAACAAGCTAAGGATTATATTGCTGAAAGTTTGTCCTTGCTTGAAAATCAACCCACTCCCCTAAATCAAGATTATGAAAAAATTTTGGCTCAAGTTCTCAATACTCAAGGAAGTTTACAACTTGCTCAAGGTCAAGCAAAACAAGCTCTAAGCACATGGGAGGAGGCTAACCAACACTACCAAAATGCCAAGGATCAATCAGGGATTATTCTCAGTTCCCTAAATCAAGCTCAAGCCTTGAAAACCCTAGGCTTTTACCAACGCGCCCACCAAATTCTTAAACAAGTAGAACAACAGTGGCAAAGGGAACCAGATTCGCTTGTTAAAGCCGCAGGATTGAATAATTTAGGGAATCTACTGCGCTTACTGGGTTATTTAGAAGAATCTGAGCAGTTATTACAAAAAAGTCTAACCATTGCTCAAACCTTTAACTCTTCTTCAGATATTAATGCTGCTTTGTTTAGCTTAGGGAATACAGCCCGCGCACGCAAACAGATGGGAGAGGCGATCGCTTTCTATGAACAGGCAGCCCAAACAGCACCCTCTTCGTTAGGACGCTTTGAGGCTCAATGTAATGAACTCAGTCTTTTAATTGAAAATCGGCAGTTGACCAAAGCCAGACAGTTATGGCCGCAAATGTTGGCTCAAGTGTCTTCTTTACCTAGGAACCGTCCTGGAATTTATGCCCAATTTAACTTTGCCCAAACCCTTTACCGCTTTGCAGATATAGATCCCTCAACTGATGGGAGTCTGTTTCCTATTGAATCTCTTTTAAATCAAGCTTTAGAAGAAGCACAGAATTTAGACGATCAACCAGCCATATCCTATGGACTGGGTTATTTAGGACAACTCGAAGAACAACAGCAACAATGGGTAACGGCTCAATCCCTCACAGAACAAGCCCTCGCCTTAGCCCAGTCGCTGAAGATGTCTCATATTGCTTATCCTTGGTTATGGCAACTAGGAAGGATTTATAAAGCTCAAGGAGAAACAGAAAAAGCGATCGCTGCCTACACTGAAGCCATAACCCGTCTCGAATCCCTTCGGCAAGATATAGCTGTAATTAACCCTGACTTACAATTTTCTTTTCGCGATAGTATAGAACCTATTTACCGCCAGTTTGTAGAATTACTCACCCAGAGTCCTACGCTACAAACAGCAAGTTCCAAAACCTTATCCCCATCAAACCCAAGCTACTTAGAGCAAGCTCGTCAAGCGATCGAATCTTTACAACTGGCTGAATTAGACAACTTCTTTCAGCAAGCCTGTTTACAGGCAAATCCAGTGGCCATCGACCAGATAGATAATTCTGCGGCGGTTATCTATCCGATCATTCTTCCCAACCGATTAGAGGTCATTGTTCGCTTACCCGGACAACCGTTGCGCCACTATGGAACACCTGTTGGTGCAGGTCAACTCGACCGAACCTTGCAACAATTACAACAGGCTCTTTACCGTGATCCCATTCGTCGTCGTCGTTTGAGGATATCATCTGTTCTCCCTCACGCTCAACAATTATATGATTGGTTACTCAGACCCGTTAAGACAGAACTGGCAAAAAGCGGTGTAAAAACCCTAGTCTTTGTCTTAGATGGAGAATTACGCAATATCCCAATGGCCGTTCTTCACGATGGCCAACAATATTTAGCACAGACTTATAGTATTGCCCTTACCCCTGGACTGCAACTCCTAGAACCCAAGCTGGTATCTCCTAGAGAACGGAGGGTTCTTGGGGCGGGGTTGACAGAAGGACGGCCTAATTTTCCCGCCTTAGAACAAGTGACAGTTGAATTAGAGCAAATCAAGTCTAAAATCCCCACTGTTGTTTTACTTGATAAAGACTTTACGAAACAAACTTTACAACAGCAACTGGCTACTTCCTCTTTTTCTATTGTTCATTTGGCTACTCATGGTCAATTTAGTTCTCAAGCTGAAAAAACCTTTATTCTGACTTGGGATGATCCCATCAATGTCAATGAGTTGGATCAAATTTTGCAGACCACAAGAAAAAGGGGTAAAGATTCCCTAGAATTGCTGGTTCTTAGTGCTTGTCAAACTGCTACAGGAGACAATCGAGCGACTCTGGGCTTAGCTGGAATTGCGATCAAATCAGGCTCTAGTAGTACCTTAGCCACTCTTTGGCCAGTTAGTGATGAAGCAACCGCCTTTTTAATGAATGAATTTTATACTGCCTTAAGCAATAGCACCATTACCAAGGCCGAAGCTCTTCGCCAAGCACAACAAGCACTCATGGCACAACAAAAATTCCAACATCCCTTTTTTTGGGCTTCTTACACCTTGATTGGTAATTGGAGTTGAATTCTCTTACCTGAAATGTAGCAAGAATGCCCCCGTCACATTTTTCGACAAGATATAGCATTTCCTGGACTCATGAGGTACACTTAATATTCAACTTCTGCTGGGGAGCATCGGGCGAAGCCTGCCCTCCTGAACTCCCGAACTCCTAACTCCTAAAACTAGAAGAGTTTGTACCTCACAAGTATGGGAACTGCTATATCAAACATTTACCATCCTAAATCTGTGTATAAACTAATGGTTACAGACTGACTTCCTGCGGGAATGGCACTAATACAAGCACAAATAGGCGTACCATCTTCCAATTCTACTTCACAAGCATGACAAGACCCCATTAAACAGCCTGTAGGAATAGTAATTCCTGCTCGTTTTGCTACTTCTAACATTGGTTCTCCTGCTTGAGCTTCAATAGTAATATCATCGGGTAAAAATCGTACTTGAACCGTCATAAACTGTTCCTCAAATGATTAGTTATTTAACAAAGGCGTTAAGTCTACAAATTCCTCGACTAAATCAGCTAATTTATCCAAAATGACCTCTCTTTGTTCTCGATAATTAGCAATTCCTGTGGGTAAAGAAGGCAAACCTCGACGATTTCTGAGATAATTTAACCAAGTTCTTCGCCAAGCCCCATTATCAAAAATACCATGTAAATAACATCCCCAAACCGATTGATTATCATTCACAATCCCTAAACTACTATCTTCAAATAAAGCATGGATGGTTGTTCTAATGGGTTGAGTTGTATTTTTAGGTAGATAAGTAATCCCTTGATGAATTTCATAACCAGCAATAGGAAATCCAGGATAGGGATAAATTGAACAAGTTTGACGTTGACGGACAATTTTTTCAGGAGTAATAACTGTTTCAATGGGTAATAATTTTAGTCCTGGTTGAGAATGGTTTTCACCTTCTAGTTGATCGGGATCAAGCACCATTTCTCCTAACATTTGGAAACCGCCACAAATGCCTAAAATAACACCGCCTGCTGCTACATAAGCTTGTAGTTTTTGTCCCATCCCACTTTTATGAAGGGCGATTAAATCATTAATGGTGGTTTTCGAGCCAGGAATAATAACTGCATCTGGATACCCTAAATTCTTGTGTAAATCTAAATAAGTTATAGATACGCTTTTCTCTGCATCTAACGGTTCAAAATCCGTAAAATTAGCAATGTGGGGCAATCGCAAAACGGTTAAATTAATCTCTTTTTGTCCTTTAGTTTGTCGTTCTAATAAATCTAAAGAATCCTCTGAAGAAAAGGAAATATCTTGCCAAGGAATCACCCCCACAACAGGAATTCCTGTATAATTTTCTAACCATTCAATCCCTGAATCTAAAAGCGATCGCTGTCCTCGAAACTTATTAATAACAATTCCTTTAATTAAAGCTCGTTCTGACTCATCTAATAATTGTAGGGTTCCCACCACATGAGCAAACGCCCCACCGCGATCGATATCTACCACTAACAGAGTGGGCGCATTGAGATATTTTGCGACTCTCATATTGGTTAAATCTCGATGTTTGAGATTAATTTCTGCCGGACTTCCCGCACCTTCACAGACCACAAAATCATATTCTATGGCCAAACGGTCTAGGGATTGAACGATCGCATTCCAACCCCGATCAAAATATTCTTTGTAATAGTCTGTTGCTGTGGTAACGCCTGCTGCTTTGCCCCCTAAAATAACCTGTGAAGTCATGTTACCTTGGGGTTTGAGTAGAATGGGATTCATTTCTACCCTAGGGTTAATACCTGCGGCCCAAGCTTGTACCGCTTGAGCATAACCAATTTCGCCCCCACTGATGGTAACGTAGGCATTCAATGCCATATTTTGTCCCTTGAAAGGGGTAACGTGCCAACCCTGACGGGCTAAAATACGACAAATTGCAGTGGTAATAAAGGATTTTCCGGCGTGGGAAGTGGTTCCCACCACCATCATAGCTTTCATGGGATATTAAAACCTACAATCAGTGAACAGTTATCAGTTATCCGTGAGAGATAACCATTAAAAAGGAAGACTAAACCAACGAATGAAACGGTTAATGAGTCTTTCCCACCAAGAGGGTTGAGGTAGATGGCCTTTTTGACTGTTCCATTTGGCTACAATCTGTCGCCCTAGAGGAGTTAAACGAAAACTATCGGTAATTCCTTGTCCGTCTACTTCTCGCCTTAATAATCCTACCTGAATTAACCACATTAATTCTCTTTCGACCCGTTGTTCTGATAAAGATTGAATGGTATAGCCTTCGTTTACCCCTGTTTGCCCTGCAATATAGGGTAAGGGAACGCTTTTGGCCTTCATAGCAGCAAATAAAGTCAATTGAAACGGAGCGCAGCATAATGCCCGTTCTGCACGGGTTAAGGTACGATCTGTATAGGTAATATTAAAGTTTGAAGTTAAGACTTTCATAAAAATGGTTAGAGTAAAAGTAAAAATAGATTAGGCTATTTCCATTATGAAAGGTTTTCTTCTGGGATGTAAAGTTTTATCCTAATGTCGTCATCCATCCTTAATCTTCTAAAAGTTAGGGATGAAAGACGCACTCAAGACACCGCTCGCAGCTCCATTAAGAACAAGAATTAAGCTATAATGAGTGTACTAGCACTGTTGAAATACAGAGACACAACCGCCTAGTACCTACTAAAAATAGCGAAAATGGTCAGGGGTCGAAACTAAGCTAACCATCAAACCCCATTAGCTTCGGCTAAGTTTCTCATAAGAGCGAGTGCGTAATTTGTCGTTGTACGGCAAATTTGGCAGTGCGACCTCGGCGATTTGTCTTGTCCAAGACGCGCCGTTAGGCAACCGCCTAGGGAACACTCACCAGGAGAAGACGCACTCAAGACAGAGAAGACAACAAAGTAAAGCCAAACCCTGTCGGGTGAGGTATTAGAGGCAATTGGATACGCCTTTGCGTTTTTCGCATAAAGAATCCCTACTCGTCTACACGGTAGGGTTGTTCAAGATCGGAGGTGATAACGATTAATTTGGGAATGAAAACGCTATGGCTTTAACTGTTGGAACCGTTGCACCAGACTTTACCACTGTTGATGATGAGGGTAATGCCGTCTCTTTATCGGATTATAAGGGTAAAATCGTCGTTTTATATTTCTATCCTAAAGATGATACCCCTGGTTGCACCAAAGAAGCTCAAAGCTTCCGCGATAATTATCAACAATATCAAGATAAAGATATGGTTGTGTTTGGGGTTAGTATGGATGACCAAGCTTCCCACAAAGCATTTAAAGAAAAGTATGGTCTTCCTTTTCAATTATTGGTAGATAAAGACGGAACGTTAACCAAAGCTTATGATGTCGATGGAGGTGGTTATTCCAAGCGTGTCACCTACATTATCAATGGAGAAGGCAAAATTAGCTACGTTGATGAAAAGGTGAAAACCGATAGCCATGCTCAAGATATTTTAGGGGTTACTGGCTGATTTTTGCTTTAATTTACTTTAATTTTCCCTCATCATCCGATGGGGGATTTTTTATTGTTACCTATTGACCCCTAATCTGAATAAGTTGTCTTTAAGACTTGCTATAATCAACTTTAACTTTCTTTCAATCCTTCTGAGGGGTTTTAGTCAGATGAAAAAACTAATTTTTGCATTACCTATTTTATTGGGTGTCATGGGAATACCCTCCCAAACCTTAGCTCATACTATGTTTACTAACTATTTATTAAACGATAAACTAGAATTTCAAACCACTTATAGTACAGATGAAGTGGCTGAAAATGCTGAAGTTTATGTTTATGCACCTAATAATTTCGATGAACCTTGGTTAGAATCGAGAACGGATGAAGAAGGCCGTTTTTCTTTTCTTCCTGATACGTCTATTCCTGGAGACTGGGAAGTACAAATTATCGATGAAGGTCATGGAGAAGTTATTATTGTTCCTGTGACTGAGGATGGGGTAGATTACGAAAATATTAGTTATGAATTAAAACAAGATTTACATTATAGTTCTACTCCCATACCTCCTATCCACAGTTTATTAATTACTGCTGGAGTCGCTGGTTTATGGTTTGCTGTGTTGCGTAAAAATTAATTAAAAGTTTTGGCTATAGCGCATTATATTGCGTTATAGTCCAAGGAAAAAACTCTCATAGTGTTAAAATCTTAAAATCTTAATTAACTTCAATATCAAAAAAATGAAACAATTATCAACCTTTGGGACGTTATTTATCCTTTCACTATTACTCGTTTTATTGACCTCACAGCCTGCTATGGCCTATGTTGGGCCTGGTGCGGGTTTAGCTGCCATTGGAGCTTTTTTTGCCCTTGTTGCAGGCATTCTTGCAGCCTTGTTCGGTTTTTTATGGTATCCCGTCAAGCGACTTTACTGCTTACGATGGCAATAAATGCACCAATCTCCTTGTGAACTTTGAAGGGGATATTGTTCAAGAGTGGTATATCAAGTTTAGTATTGAAAGGAGTTGATTTAATTATTAATAAAAATCCAAATAATTAATAATTATTTGTTGATAAAAAATGTCTTCACTTTTCTTAAAAAATAATCAATTCTCCAACCGAAACAAAATTATTTAACCTTAAGTGACTTGTAAAATCAACTAAAATATGAGATAATAGCTATTTGTGTGTAAATCTAAATTAATCGAGTTAATTGCTAAATTAAACTATGGCCAGTAAAAAAGGGGTTCGACTGATTATTACCCTAGAATGTACAGAATGTCGGACAAATACCAACAAGCGATCGCCTGGGGTTAGTCGCTATACCACCAGCAAAAACCGTCGTAACACCACAGGAAGAATAGAACTCAAAAAGTTCTGTCCCCACTGCAACACCCACACCGTCCACAAAGAAATTAAATAGTTTGAATAGCATAAAATAAGGAAAAAGTCAAGTATGAGTTACTATCGCAAACGTTTATCCCCCATTCCCCCTAAACAACCTATCGATTATAAAGATACAGAATTGCTCAGGAGATTTATCACGGAACGGGGTAAAATATTACCAAGACGCATTACCGGACTAACGGCTAAGCAGCAAAGAGCCTTGACTTGTGCGGTGAAACGAGCAAGATTTCTAGCTTTACTACCCTTTGTCAACAAAGAAGCTTAACTTTATCTCTAATGTTGGGTATTCGGGGTTAGTCGGTTATGAAAACTTAACCCCTCAACTCCCAATGTAACCCCCGAAACCTCATTGAAAAACAGGGGACTATACAATAGTGAGAGCAAATGTTAGCAAGTAAGGCAGAAAACGGGTGGAAAAAGGTAAGTTAGTTGAATTTAGAATCAATGGAGAACCTCGTCTGGCGGTGGTTGATCGTCCAGAAGGTAAAAAAGATTGGATCGTTATTGACAGTGAAGGCCATTCTCAGAAATTACGACCCCAACGAGTAGACTATGAAGTGCCAGGAGGCCCTTACAATAGTAGTGATATTCCCCAATTTCTCCAAGAGATTCAATCTTATCTGGATCCCTCAAGTTTAGAAGTGGCTTGGGAGTTATTAGTAGAAGATGGAGAAGCCGTAACACCAGCGGACATGGCTAGTTTTCTTTACTCTGAACAAACACCACAGTTTTGTTATGCAGCCCATCGCCTATTATCTGAGGACAAAATATATTTTAAGAAAAAAGGAGATAATTACGAACCCCGTTCCCCTAGTCAAGTCGAAGAAATTAAACATCAACTAGAAGTTGAACAACTTCGCCAACAAGAAAAAGAAATCTTTTTTGAGCATATTCAACAAGCAATGGCCGGGGAAACGGTAGAATGGACTCAGAGCGATCGCAATCGGTTAGACTTATTAGAAAAGTTTGTTTTACAACCAGAGCAAAATCATCGTAACGCTCAAGACTTACTTAAAGAACTGGGACAGGGAACAACCCCAGATGCTGCTTTTGACTTACTGGTAGCCTTAAAATGGTGGAGTCCTAATGAAAACCTTTTCTTGAAGCGAAGCTCTTATCCCGTCAATTTTCCTCAAAAGGTATTAGATGTGGCCTCCTCTTACTTAGAAACTTTGCCCCCTGACCCTGACCGCGATCGCCTGGACTTAACCCGTCTAAAAGTCTATACCATTGACGATGAAAGTACGGAAGAAATTGACGACGGTTTAAGTGTTGAATATTTAGACGATGATCAGGTCAAGTTATGGATACATATTGCTGATCCCACCCGTTTAGTAACACCAGGAGATGAGTTAGACTTAGAAGCTAGAAGACGTAGCACAACCCTATATCTACCCACAGGGATGATTTCTATGTTTCCGGCAGAGTTAGCCACCGGACCAATGAGTTTACGTCAAGGTGAACTTTGTGCTGCTTTAAGTTTTGGGGTTATTTTAGATAGTCAGGGGGCTGCTTCAGATTATTCCATTCATGCGAGTCTCATTAAACCCACCTATCGCCTCACTTACCATGATGTGGATGAGATGTTACAGTTAGGCATTAGGGCTGAGTCTGAATTAGCAGTTTTAGCAGAAGCAGCCAAAAAACGACACCAGTGGCGACAGTCTCAAGGTTCCATCACCATTAAAATGCCAGAAGCCATTATCAAGGTGAAGTCGGAAGAAGAAATTGTCATCGAATTGTTAGAAACCTCCATTTCTCGCCAATTAGTCGCAGAAATGATGATTTTAGCGGGAGAAGTAGCAGGAGATTATTGTCGGGAACATGGTATTCCTGTCCCGTTTCGGGGACAACCCCAACCAGAACTCCCCTCAGAAGAAGAACTATTATTATTACCTCCAGGTCCGGTGAGATCTTGCGCTTTGCGCCGTTGTATGCCTCGTAGTGAGATGGGAACCTTACCTAGTCGTCATGCCAGTTTAGGATTAAATAATTACACTCAAGTAACCTCTCCCATTCGTCGTTATACTGATTTATTGACCCATTTTCAACTGAAAGCCCATTTAAGAGGGGACGAGTTGCCCTTTCCCTTGGATGTCATGCAGCAAATTTTATATAGTGTCACCCTCTCCGCACAAGAAGCGTCCCTGGTTGAACGACAAACAAACCGTTACTGGGGTTTAGAATTTTTACGTCGTAATGCGGATCAGGTGTGGCAAGGATTAGTTTTACGCTGGTTAAGAGAAGATGAAGGGTTAGGAGTGCTTCTTTTAGAAGAATTAGGATTAGAATTACCCCATCGTTTTGAGCGCTCGGTATCCTTGGGCGATCGCATCAATGTACAAGTCAGTCGCGCTGATCCCCACCGCGATGAAATTCGCTTCCGTGAAATGCTTGAGCATGAAACCATCATTAATTAACCTCAGTTCGGTTTAAGGAATTAGTCAGTTGTGTAAAGAAGTCCGCAGAAGGCAGGAGCATCGGATTGGTGGATTTAGTATTACATTAATGTTACAAGACTAGCCAGGGGAGCGACTAGAGCAATAATAAATTGGCTTACTACTCCGACTCCACACCCTAAATCTAGAACAGATAGGGGATTTTCTGGCTCCAATGTAGTAGATATTCCTTCGAGAAAATACTTTATATGATTAAGATTTGTCTTTGTTGGAATCAACTCTGGCTCAAATTCCTTCCAATCCTCACGGAAATTTCGCATCTGTGTCTAGCTTTACTCTTAATTTTCACCAATACTATCAAAAATCTGAAAACGATTAGAAGCGTTTACCCAATATCCTTGGGTGATTTGCGTATGCCCTGCGCTATCTAATCCTTGTTATTGACACTTCTGAAATTCGTGGATATTAGTCTGTAGTTATTGTATGTTATTGCAAGTCTATACTACTAACTAACATCACCTGATAAGAGGTTTCCAATGAGACGTAATTGGTTTGTAATGATAGTATTATTGTTAGCAGTCATACTTGCAACGACCGTACTTAGCATCAAGATTACTACCGCTAGTGAACTCTCTAAGAATATCGTGCAGATTAGCGGAGATTCGGTCACGCTTCAAGCACAAAAAATTGTTCAACAACTACGCAACGAGATAGCACCGATTGAAGACCAGATTCGCAATGTTGCCTTTTTAAAGACCTTAAAGACAGGTGAAGTATCAAACGCCCAACTACAGGCATTCGCTTGCGAGGAGTTCAATATCGTTAATAGCGATCTACGCAGCAATGCTCTGTTAGTAAGTCGTCTTGGTGCGAGTACGGGCGGTACTTTTTTTAAAGGCATTATGGATGGCGAAATCACTGCTTTAAAATACATTATCGATTTTGGAGCAGCCTTGGGACTTACAGAAAATAACCTTGAGCAGTGTGAGCCTCGTTGGGGGGGACAGGCTTATCCAGCTTATGCTGCTTCAATGGCAGCTTTCAGTAATCAAGCTGATGTTGCTGCTGCATTTTTGCTAAACTTTCCGATTTTCGGTGAGAACGTCGGACGAATGGCGGACGCACTACAAGCCCCTCCCTATAACCTTTCCCCTAAGGATGTTGCGTTTTTCACTTATTTTGCGGCACCAGTCCCCGATTTCGAGGAACAAGCTATGGCCACGATCGCAGAGGGTCTTATAAGCGGAGCCAAGCCCCTCTTCATTAAACGCTCTGCGCTACTATTGCAAGCCTATGAGTTACTTTTCTGGGAAACAGTTGGGGAAGAGTCGTAGTTGAGAAATGGTATTAACTATTCCCTCTTAACCGTTCCCCGTTCCCGACTCTTTACTAAATTTTCTTATCCTGAACTCAGGTTAATGAGGATAATTCAAGCTGTTTTTTTGCCCGTTCTATGGCTTGATAAATTTGCTCAAACCCTGTTCCTCCGTGACTATTACGGGCAGCTACCACTTGTTTAGGGGCGATCGCTTCATAAATATCGGCTTCAAATTTCGGATGTAACGCTTGCCATTCTTCTAGGGTTAAATCTTTTAATAATTTTCCTGTCGCTAAACTGGTTTTCACCACTTTCCCCACTAAATTATAAGCCTCACGGAAAGGAACCCCTCGCGCTGCTAAATAGTCGGCTACATCTGTCGCATTAGAAAAGTCTTCTTCTACTGCTTCTTTTAATCTTTCTTGGCGAAACGCGATCCCTTCTCCTAATAAAACCGTCATAGCTTCTAAGCACCCTTTCACGGTTTTGACCCCATCAAAGATGGCTTCCTTGTCTTCCTGGAGGTCTTTATTGTAGGCTAAGGGTAATCCCTTCATTAACACTAATAACCCCTGTAAATGCCCAAAAACGCGCCCTGCTTTCCCTCTAACCAACTCAGGAACATCGGGATTTTTCTTTTGAGGCATAATACTTGAACCCGTCGCACAACTATCGGTTAAACTTATAAAACCGAACTCGTTAGAAGCCCAGAGAATCATCTCTTCACTCAGACGACTAAGATGTACCATAATTAAACTAGCTGCATTGAGAAATTCAATGGCAAAGTCGCGATCGCTCACCCCATCCAAACTATTCCCATAAACTTCCCCAAAGCCCAATAATTCTGCACTATAATGGCGATCAATGGGAAAGGTTGTACCAGCCAACGCTCCACAACCCAACGGAGAAACATTCGTCCGTTGATAAATTTCTCCTAGGCGTTCCCAGTCTCGTTGAGCCATTTGGAAGTAGGCTAACAGATGATGGGCGAGGCTAATGGGTTGGGCCCGTTGGAGATGGGTATAACCAGGGATTAAGGTTTCAACATTTTCCTGTGCATGGGTTAATAATACTTGTTGAAAGGCTCTGATTTGTTGGCGTATGTGTTGAATTTGATCCCGTAAGTAGAGACGGATATCCGTTCCCACTTGATCGTTACGCGATCGCGCAGTATGTAGTTTTTTCCCTACATCTCCCAATAATTCTGTTAAACGTCTTTCTACAGCAAAGTGGACATCTTCTTGATCGATATCTGGGGTAAAATTGCCATCCCGATATTCTTGGCGAATTGTTTCTAAACCACTGACTAATTGTTGTGCTTCTGCGTTGCTAATAATGCCTGTTTTAGCCAACATTTTTGCATGGGCAATAGACCCCGTTAAATCGTATTCAATGAGTTCGATATCAAAGGTAATACTGGCATTAAATTCAACAATCGCAGGGTGCAAACTGCCTTCAAAGCGATCGCTCCAAGTCTTTTTTTGTGTCACGGTCAACCTTTATAAAAATCAAAATAAACTTAACGTTACTGTCTTTTAAGAAGTAAAGGTTCGGAAGATATATCCAAGAACAAATCCAATCCCTAGGGCCCAAACTTGACCAGATTCAATAAAATTTTTCCAAGATTTTTGCATTGTCTCAATTAACTGTGGATCTTCTATGTTTTGGGCAAATAGGTGACTAACCTCTATCCAGGGATGATGAAAGAATGATGCAGAATCTGACCATAAGGATACTTGGATCAAATCTAGGTGAATAGTCGGTTCAAATAACAGCATAAAGCACCCTTGGATGTTTAATCGTTTCAGACACACAGACTGTAGGTTTTTTCAGGTTCTATAGTCTCTCATTGAGTTGATTTTACCCGCATCACAATCAAAGTCATATCATCACTATTATTGTGTCCTGAGCCAATAAACGCTTTGATTTGCTCAAACAGGTAATCAAGAATGTCTTGAGGACTATCATACCGTTGACATCCTTCTTCAAAGACTTTAATAAGGTTTTCTTCATCAAAGCGATGGCCTTTTTGATTGACAGCATCGGTGAAACCATCGGTATAGTAAAGGATAGCATCTCCAGAAGCGAGTTGAGTGTAACCGTCTTCGTATTGAGAATTGGCATCTAAACCAATTAACATCCCATCGGTATCCAGTTTTTCAATAGTTTGGGTTGCTTTTTGCCAAAGTAACGGAGGGTTATGTGCCGCATTACTATAAGATAGTCTTTTGGTTTGGGGATCGTATTCAGAATAAAATAGGGTAACAAATCGATGAGAATTATCTAAATCAGCGTACATGACACGATTGAGATGTTGCAGAATCTTAGCAGGAGAATGGCGGTTTAGAACTTCTGCTCGTAACATTCCTCTGGTCATGGTCATAATTAAACCAGCAGGAACCCCTTTTCCCATGACATCCCCAATCACAATACTCCAAGGAACGGAGGTGGCAGGATCACCTTTTTTAATTTCTTGATCTTGACGCAGTTGGTCGTAATTGGTAGGAATAAAATCGTAATAATCCCCTCCTACTCGATTGGCGGTTTGACAACGGGCAGCCAATTCTATACCTTCAATAATAGGACATTGACGGGGTAATAAGCGTAGTTGAATTTCTGAGGCAATTTCAAGTTCTCGATCTTGTCTTTCTTTGGAACGTAATTCTACCGTTAATTCATTATTAGCGATCGCAACTGATGTTTGATCAGCGACTAATTGCAGTAATTTTCGTCTCGTTTGAGTCCACGCATATTCAGGATCGCTACTAAAGACATAAATTCGCCCTCTCTCTACGTTTTTAACTAAAATGGGGGTACTATAAAGGCGGATTTTTTTTCCTAATGCTTGACGAATTTTCTCATCTAAACATAAAGATAATGCAGGTGTTATTTGTTGATTATTCGTCTGATCAATAATATTGTTAATGGCTTGTCGAATCTCTTGAGCCATTTGATGATCTTGACAATGTAATTGTTCAAGGGATATGTCATCTGAGTTTTTCGATAACATTAAGGCACTACCGTCAGCATCAGTGACTCGTGCTGCCATTAAAGGGGTCAGTTCTAAAAATTGATTGAGATTATTAAAACTTCGCAGAGCAAACCCTAGAGAACTTAATAAGTTTTGGACTTTATTTTGTTCTCGATACAAACTTGCGACAAGTTCCTTCAGAGCAAATACTGGTGTGGACTCAGCCGATGGTTCACCTATAGACCCGCGCATTTTAGAGGAAGGCTGTTGTTTAATTGATACAGCAGTCATGATATCAGGAGATGAGGACATTGATTGACAACCAAAATGATTTTCTCTATCCTAGACCCTAAGATTATCAAGAGGATTGATCGTCTCCCTATGGTTCAGAGCATAGTTGGCTGGACAGACTGGGGGTAAAGAAATCAAGAGTTTCCCAGATTTAAAAATTCCTTACTCGAAATTTGAATCAGGGCTGGTTAATAATAACGTTAATTGACAAATCTGCCAAGGGATCTCTGTAAAAATAAAATTTTTACAAGTCAACAATATGGAGGCTTGATTTAATCAAGCCTCCATATATCAGTTTTGCTTATCAACAGTTTTAAGTTTTAGGAGAAAGTCTGAGGTTTAGAGACTTCAAGCATTTCTTCGGCTAGAAAAGGATTATCTTCATTTCCATTTCTTGCACTGGTATCTTCAAAAATATCATCCCATTCGGAATCTTTCTCCTGGTTGAAAAGGTCAGATGAGTCACTGTTAATGTTTTCATCACCTTGTAGTAGGTTCAAAAATTCTTCATCAGGCTTTTCTGTTCCGTCCCCTAATAGTTCGGCAAAAGGATCATTAGGATCAACACTATTACTTTCGCTATCAGACTCTAAAATATCCGCAAAGGGATCATTTTCGTTACTAGCAACGGTTTCTTGTAAATGATGGGAGTTCTCTTCAGAAGTTGGCATCATTTCTAGGAAGTCTTGCTCATCATTGACTGGTTCTTCTGTGAACAAATCCTTTAATACTTCAGTTTCGTCACTACTGTTATCCTCAAACATAACACTGTCAATATTTTCTTCCTCTAAGGAAGAGATTGTTTCTAAATCAGTATTAGACTCGATGTTATTAGTAACAGTTTCTTCTAAAGGATTCAATTCATTTAAGAAGTTATCCGTATCATTTTCTAACTCATCTAATTCTTCTAGAGAATTGTCGTTACTGGTTTCACTTAATTCATTTAAGAAGTTATCGGTATCATTTTCTAACTCATCTAATTCTTCTAGAGAATTGTCGTTACTGGTTTCACTTAATTCGTTTAAGAAGTTATCG
>JASJDW010000282.1 GCA_030064955.1 Crocosphaera sp. | reverse complement strand
CGCTGTTTTAGTTTCGAGAAACAAGTCTGACGGTCTATTAATTTTTTCATGATCAGAGATTTCAAACACAGGGAATAAATTAATAGATGTAGGGGGATTACGTTTGAAAAAATAAGGTTCTGTATAGCTACTATTATTGAGAAAATTACTCTCAATGAGCATAATTCTTTTAGGATGAATAACATAATGACCCATTTGACAAGTCTCAGTGACGGAAATTCCTTTTTTTGTCACATAAGTATCAATGTAATTATATTGATTATTTCGTTTTCTTTTTCGTTTTATTGTTGGGTCACAAATAGTTGAATTAGAGGGTAATTCCTGCATAATATTTGTTAAATCTGCTGTACTCATTAAAGCATTATCACTATATTTACTTAACATGAATCGGTAATCATAGTGTAGGTTTTGTAAGCAGGAAATTACAATAAATATTCCGATAAAAATTACTAATACTTTCTGGAAGCGAGAGGAATAATCTAGAAAAGCAAGGGTGATAATGGTTAAAACAATAGGTGCAAAAGAGATAAGTGTTTTATAATAAGGGACGGTTTCTTGAGCATCAATATTAGCCGCAGCTAAAAGAAAAATTAACCAAGTTGACACCCAAAATAACCAAATATAAGGGTTGCCTTTAAATTTGATGACTCCCCAATAAGTAACCAGTGATAAAAAGATAATTGAAATCAACAAAGATAACCAAGAATCATTCCATAAATAATGTTGTTGACCCAAAGTAAAATAGTTTAATACTAATTGACTTAGCTTGTTAAACAACTTCATTAAAAAAGAAGTATCAGCTTCAGAACTGGACTTCAGAATTATCTTGATAATTTTTTTCGTATTACTAAAATTACGTCCAAATTCACCTATCCAGTAAGGTGTTAAGCTAACAATCGCTGATATAATACTAAGAAAAGGCAAAGTAATAAATATATATTGTTTTCTCTTAAAAGATCGATAAATGAAAACAGAAGCAGTAATAATAAATACCAGGGGAATAATAAATAAAGTTGCAGAGTGTAAACTAATTAAGATAGCTAAAATGATCCCTGAAAAAGTCCATAAAAAAGCTTGTGTAATCACAGAATATTTGTTTTTCATCCCTAACTGATAAAGAGCAGTTAGCAACAAGAAAAAAAAGGGAATTGAGCTAGGATTCCATTGAAAATTACTAATAAAAATATCACCAAAAAATAGACTATACCAAAAACCCGCTACTCCGCTTAAAAAAATCCTTCGTGATGTTTCTATTCTGTCCAATAGTTGGTAGATTAGATAGATGAAAAGAGGAATTGATAAAAAAGAAAATAAAGCATTAGGAAAAGCTTGAAAGACGGGATCAGATCCCAGTATAGTAAAAGGGAAAACAAGATAATAATAAAGGGGTAAAATATGATATCCTCCAATGGAAGATACAGGACCAAGGGTAGGAAATTTTCCTTGACCTATTTCCATAATCAAAAAGGTATCTCTAATCTGATCAGGATCGGGACCAATATCAAAAGTCACATAGTGAAAAACCGCTATTAGTCTTGTGAAAAAAGCAAAACTTACAGCTAAAACTATCAAGATAAACCCTATTAATTTAATTGTTTTAGCATTAATAGTAAGAGATTTAACCATATTGACAACTCAAGAATCAAACAGATTGACTACAAACTCTCGACGAGAACATCGCTCAACAACAAAGTATCATAAGATATGATATCTGTCAGAGATTCTTATAGAAAGACCTTTCTTGCATAACAAGAATAACAAACTGTATGACACTTTATTCGCTCATTAAGCCATCACAAAACTTGAAAATGCTAGTTTTATCAAAAACTCTCCTATAAGCCTTTTAGATACGCTTAAACATGAGGATTAGATACCTTATTATTACCTACGTGAGACTTCTTATCTGTATTCGTGGGGATTTTTGTGATAAGGTTTTGAATTAATTGATGGTAATTTTGAAACAAGTTTATCCAAATGTTATTTAATTCTACAATTTTTATTTTAGGGTTTTTACCTTTGACCTTATTAGGTTTTTGGGGGTTAAGCAAGTTTCGTTTAACCCAAGGTGTGATGATTTGGTTATTAATTAGTTCTTTGTTTTTCTATTCTTATTGGAATATTTTTTCTCCTGCTGGACAAGGAAAAACCATTGAATACATTGTTTTAATTATTTTATCTGTGGTAATTAATTACAGTATCGGAACAGAAATTTCTAAATCAAAACAATCTAGCAACCGAGCAAAGTTGTTCTTAATTTTAGGAACTATTTTAAATTTAAGTGTTATCGTTTACTATAAATATGCTAATTTTTTCCTTGATTCTATTAATTCTTTATTTTCTACTAATTATCAATTAAATAACTTGATTCTTCCTTTAGGGATTTCTTTTTATACGTTTACACAAATTGCTTATTTAGTAGATGCTTATCGAGGAGAAGTTAAAAACGAAAATTATAATTTACCTACCTATGGTTTATTTATTCTTTTCTTTCCCCAATTAATCGCAGGTCCTATTCTACGTCATGATGAATTAATTCCTCAACTCCGTTCTTTAAAAAATAAAATCTTCTCTCCCAAAAATTTTTCATTAGGGTTAATATTTTTTACGATTGGACTATCAAAAAAAATTATTATTGCTGACACTTTATCCCCTTGGGTAGCAACCATATTCAATAACACAAGCTCATTAACCTTCCTTGAAGCTTGGGTTGGTGCTATTAGTTATACCCTACAATTATACTTTGATTTTTCGGGTTATTCTGACATGGCTATTGGTTTGGGTTATATGTTTAATATTGTTCTACCCATTAACTTTAATTCTCCTTATAAAGCTACATCTATTAGTGATTTTTGGCGACGTTGGCATATTACATTATCTAACTTTTTAAGAGACTATTTATATATTCCCTTGGGAGGAAGTCGTCGCGGTGAAATTCGACGATATGCTAATCTAATTATAACCATGTTATTAGGAGGATTATGGCATGGTGCTGGATGGACATTTGTAATTTGGGGAGGGTTACACGGTTTGTATTTATCCATTAATCATGGTTGGCGAAAATTAAATATTTCCCTTCCTCAATGGTTAGCTTGGATGATAACGTTTCTAGCTGTTATTTTTGGTTGGGTAATGTTTCGCGCTCAAAGTTTATCAGATGCAATGGAAATGATTCAAGCTATGATAGGGATGAAAGGGGTTATTTTGCCTGGAGAAGTTCGAGGTAAGTTGGGATTTTTAACTAACTTTGGATTACAACTTAATTCTTGGAATAAATTTACTTATTTACCTAGTTTTTATGATAGCAAATTCTTAAGTTTGATAGTTTTATTATTGTTAATGATAGGAGCTTTAAAATTACCGAATAGTCAAGAGATTGCTGAAAAAATTAGGTTCAATCCTTTCTGGGCATTCCTATTAGGTTTGTTAGCCACTTATTGTTTATTGTCCTTAAATCGTGTCTCTGAATTTCTTTATTTTCAATTTTAACATTACTTACAATTATGCTTAATTTTAATTCAGGTGTAGCTTCTAGTCAAACAAAATCTAAACTTAGTAACACCGTGCAGAAATCTGCTTCTTTTAATTACTTCTTTTTAGGAACTGTTCTCTTAAGTATTGCTGGAATTAGTTTCGCTAATTTTTCAATTGATCCTTATGATCTTTTTCGCCATAATCAACCCTTTGATTTGAAGTTAGATAAGACAGAAAAAATTAATCATGATCGCCTATACAAAACCCTTGATGTTATTCATATTAAACCCGAAATAATTCTCATTGGTTCCTCAAGAGTTAAACAAGGATTAAACCCTAAACATGCTGCTTTTCCTAAAAACATAACAACTTATAATTTAGGAATTGATGGGTCTAATACTTATGAAATTCTTCGCTATCTAGAACATACCTATACCAATCAACCTAACTTAAAAAAAGTAATTATGGGGCTGGATCATTATATGTTTAATGATTTTTATCAACTTCAAGATTCGTTTGTAGAAAAACGATTAAATAAAACCCATATGCTCGGGACTGACTTACTCAATGCTCTTTTTTCTCAAGATGCGCTCATTGCTAGTAAGAATACCATTCTAGAAAATTTAACAGAGACAAAAAATACTAAAGGATTAACCTATGGAGATAATGGGTTTTTTCCCTATCCTTATCATAATCCAAATGATGGCAATACACCCTGGAGATTTAGAACTACCATTCAACAATACTTTGGATTTCATCCTCAATACAAATTATCAGATGATCGCTTTAATGATTTCAAAAAAATAGTGGAATTTTGTCGCCAGCATAATATTGAATTAATTGTCTTTATTTCTCCGGCCCACGCAACCCAATGGGAAACCTTACGAGTCACCGATAGATGGGACACCTATGAACAATGGAAACGAAAAATGGTAGGGATAACCCCCGTTTGGGATTTTTCTGGCTATAATTCCATAACAACTGAACCCATCCAACCGGTTATGAGTAACTATGTTGATAACTCTCACTATGACCCTAAGATCGGAGATTTTGTACTCAATCGGATTTTATCCCATAATGTTGAGCAAGTTCCTGAAGATTTCGGTGTTTTAATGACTCCAGAAAATATTGATGACCATTTAGCTAAAATTCGTAGCGATCGAGAAAAATGGGCTAGAATTCGTCCTAATGAAGTAGAGTTAGTGGAAACCTTAAAACGGAACTTTAAACCACAACAAAAGTCACAATAAACATAAAATATTCTTATATAAAATGTTAGATCGTCAACCCTTATCGTCAACCCTTAATCGTACTTGTTATCGTTTAGCGGTGTTGGTTCCCTGTCGCAATGAAGGCTTAACCATTGCTCAGGTAGTTAAACAATTTCGGGCAAAACTCCCTCAAGCTGATATCTACGTTTATGATAACCGCTCTACCGATGATACCGTTGTCCAAGCCAAAAACGCTGGGGCTATTGTTCGCTACGAACCGCAACCCGGAAAAGGTAATGTGGTGCGACGAATGTTTGCCGATATCGATGCAGATATTTACATCTTAGTAGATGGGGATAATACCTACGAAGTCGATGCCATTCCTCATTTAATTGATAAACTGGTTAACGAAAATCTGGATATGGTGGTAGGGGCGCGCCGTTCTGCTGCCCATGATAAACAAGCCTATCGCTTAGGTCATCGTAGCGGGAATCTCTTTTTAACAGGAGTGGTCAAGTTCCTCTTTGGCGCACAACTTAAAGATATGCTCTCAGGATATCGCGTCTTTTCCCGTCGTTTTGTTAAGTCCTTTCCCGCCCTTTCCAGTGGCTTTGAAATTGAAACAGAATTAACAGTACATACCCTAGAACTTACAATACCCTTTGCTGAAGAGTATATCCTCTACGGTTCTCGTCCTCCAGGTTCAGAAAGCAAGCTCAAAACCTTTACCGATGGTTGGCGAGTGCTGGGAACAGCCGTGTTACTGTTCAAAGAAGTGCGACCTTTCCTCTTTTTCGGCATTATTTCTGTTTTTTTAGCACTGGTTTCCCTTGGTTTGGTCTTGCCAGTCTTTATGACCTATTTAAGTATCGGATTAGTTCCCCGATTTCCTACTGCTATTTTAGCTGCTTCAATTATGTTGTTAGCTTTCTTGAGCTTTACCTCTGGCTTAATTTTAGATTCCGTTGCCCGTGGCCGCCGAGAAGTCAAACGGATGGCTTATTTATCCTACACTCTTCTGAATTGAAAACTTAAAAAAACCTTAAGATATTCACATCGCTCCCTAACCCTCTCTTCTTATGTGGAGGGGATAGGGAAAGTACAATTAAAAGCTCTCTATTGCCCTACTGGTCTAGGTAGTAGGGATTATTTTTGTTGGTTGACTGCTCCTTTTCAGGGGAAAGTGATCTAGTTTCGTACCACGGAAAACCCTAAACTAGCAAAAGAAATTTGTTATCTAGTTTGCTTTTTGCTGAAGATTTTACTAACATAGAACTTAAGTTAAGAAAAGTAACGTTTTCTTAGATTTTGTCTAAAAGTCTGCTTCATAATGTGAAGTTGGGATATACTAGGCGATTTTTGAGAATAAATAAACTCTGTCCTTATATTGATTTGGAGATAAGTCCATGACTATTGCAGTCGGACGCGCACCAGAAAGAGGATGGTTTGACGTCCTCGATGACTGGTTAAAACGCGATCGCTTTGTATTCGTTGGTTGGTCTGGGTTACTACTCTTTCCCTGTGCCTACCTCGCTCTCGGTGGTTGGTTAACCGGAACCACCTTCGTTACCTCCTGGTACACCCACGGCTTAGCCAGTTCCTACCTAGAAGGATGTAACTTCCTAACCGTAGCGGTATCTTCCCCCGCTAACGCCTTCGGACACTCTATTTTGTTCCTCTGGGGACCAGAAGCCCAAGGAGACTTCACCCGTTGGTGTCAAATCGGTGGTTTATGGACTTTTACCGCCCTTCACGGTGCATTTGGACTGATTGGCTTCATGTTACGTCAGTTTGAAATTTCCCGTCTGGTAGGTATCCGTCCTTACAACGCCATCGCTTTCTCTGCTCCTATTGCGGTATTCGTCAGTGTCTTCTTGATGTACCCCCTAGGACAGTCTAGCTGGTTCTTCGGTCCTAGCTTCGGTGTAGCGGGAATCTTCCGTTTCATCCTCTTCTTACAAGGATTCCACAACTGGACCCTCAACCCCTTCCACATGATGGGTGTTGCCGGTGTCTTAGGTGGTGCGCTACTTTGTGCTATTCACGGTGCAACCGTAGAAAACACCTTGTTTGAAGATAGTGAGCAAGCGAACACCTTCCGTGCGTTTGAACCTACCCAAGCAGAAGAAACCTACTCTATGGTAACGGCAAACCGTTTCTGGTCACAGATTTTCGGGATTGCTTTTTCTAACAAGCGTTGGTTACACTTCTTCATGTTATTCGTACCCGTAACCGGGTTATGGATGAGTGCCGTAGGAATTGTAGGGTTAGCCTTAAACTTACGAGCTTATGACTTTGTCTCTCAAGAATTACGGGCAGCAGAAGATCCCGAATTTGAGACATTCTACACCAAAAACATTTTATTAAACGAAGGTCTCAGAGCTTGGATGGCTCCCCAAGACCAACCCCACCAAAACTTTGTATTCCCTGAGGAGGTACTGCCCCGTGGTAACGCTCTCTAATGTTGCCGGCGGTCGTGACCTAGAGTCTACCGGTTTCGCATGGTGGTCAGGCAACGCTCGTCTGATTAACCTCTCTGGTAAGCTTTTAGGTGCGCACGTCGCTCACGCTGGCTTAATCGTATTCTGGGCTGGTGCAATGACCCTATTTGAAACCGCCCACTTTATTCCTGAAAGGCCCATGTATGAACAGGGCTTAATTCTTCTTCCCCATATCGCTACCCTCGGTTGGGGTGTTGGCCCTGCGGGTGAAGTTATTGATACTTTCCCCTTCTTTGTCGCAGGGGTATTACATTTAATCTCTTCTGCCGTTCTTGGTTTCGGTGGTATTTACCACGCCCTTCGCGGTCCTGAAACCTTAGAAGAGTATTCCAGTTTCTTTGGTTATGACTGGAAAGATAAGAACCAAATGACCAATATTATTGGTTATCACCTCATTCTCTTAGGATGTGGTGCGCTGCTGTTGGTGTTCAAAGCCATGTTCTTTGGCGGTGTCTATGACACTTGGGCTCCTGGTGGCGGAGATGTGCGTGTGATTACTAATCCTACTTTAAACCCTGCGATTATTTTCGGCTACTTGCTGAAAGCTCCTTTCGGGGGAGAGGGTTGGATTATTGGTGTGGACAACATGGAAGATATTATTGGCGGCCACATCTGGGTTGGCTTGATCTGTATCTTCGGTGGTATCTGGCACATCTTAACCAAGCCTTTCGGTTGGGCCCGTCGTGCTTTCATCTGGTCTGGTGAAGCTTACCTTTCCTACAGTTTAGGGGCGTTATCCTTAATGGGTTTCATCGCTTCTGTTATGGTTTGGTACAACAACACCGCTTATCCCAGTGAATTCTACGGTCCTACTGGTATGGAAGCGTCTCAGTCTCAAGCATTCACTTTCTTAGTGCGTGACCAAAGAATGGGTGCTAACATCGGGTCTGCTCAAGGTCCTACCGGCTTAGGTAAATACTTAATGCGTTCTCCCACTGGTGAAATCATCTTCGGTGGTGAAACCATGCGTTTCTGGGACTTCCGTGGTCCTTGGTTAGAGCCTTTACGTGGGCCTAACGGTTTAGATTTAGATAAGTTAAGAAACGACATTCAGCCCTGGCAAATTCGTCGTGCTGCTGAATATATGACCCATGCTCCTTTAGGGTCTTTAAACTCTGTGGGTGGCGTTATTACTGACGTTAACTCCTTTAACTATGTATCTCCCCGTGCGTGGTTAGCTACCTCTCACTTTACTCTCGGTTTCTTCTTCCTCGTTGGTCACTTATGGCACGCTGGACGTGCGCGGGCGGCCGCTGCTGGATTTGAGAAAGGGATTGATCGTGAGACTGAACCCGTACTCGCTATGCCTGATCTTGACTAAGATTTAGGTTATAAAATCTTAAGAACCCCTGCTATTTTAGTGGGGGTTCTTTTTTTTAAGGTTGATAATAGACAATATAGAGATTAGTATTGATATATTTTTCAATAATTGCGGTAAATGTTTTTATATCATTAAAGTTATTCAGGTTATCGTTCATTCACTCTTACAATGATTATTAATTATAGCTTGAGAAATTTTGGTATGGATTATTAATTTTCAAGACTCCATGTTCTGCTATGATTAAGTGAAGAAATTATTTTTTTTCACGTACTTTTATTTTACAACCAAAACTCAATTAATGTTAATTGAATTCAGCGTAGGAAATTATCGATCATTTAAAGAGGTTGTTACTTTTAGTATGGTAGCTGCCGAGCTTACTGCTGATAAGAACATTATTCATGATGATAATCTTTTTACTGTTGATGATGATTTAAAATTGCTAAAAAGTGCTGCTATTTATGGAGCAAATGCAAGTGGAAAAAGTAATCTAGCTAAAGCTTTAAGTTTCATGAAATGGTTTATGATAAATTCATCTAGAGAAACTCAAAGTACAGATGATATAAAAGTAGAACCTTTTAGATTAAGTGTTGAAACTGAGAATAAACCTTCTTTCTTTGAAATTATTTTTTTATTGGATGGAATTAAATATCGTTACGGGTTTGAAGCAACTAGAAAAAAAATAGTCTCAGAATGGTTATTTTATGTTCCTAACGTCGAGGAAAGCAGACTTTTTGATAGAGAAGAAGATAAAATAAATTCAAGTGAAGAATATCAAGCAAATGGCGTTGAACAATTTACACGAGATAATGCTCTTTTTTTATCGGTATCTGCTCAATTTAATATTAAAATTGCTGAAGATATTCTAAATTGGCTAACGCATTGTTTAAAAATTATTTCTGGTTTAAATGATAATTCTTATCTTTATTTTACAATCGATTGTTTAGTTGAGAATGAAAATAAAAATGAAATTATTAACTTGATAAAAAAGCTAGATTTAGGAATTGATGATATTAATGTTAACAAAATAGAAGTTACTGAAGATAACCTTACTAACGTCGCTCAAGCACTTAAAAGGAAGATTCTTAAACACTCAGGAGCAAACGTTGTCTCGATTAATACAAAACATCGTAAATTTGATTTTAAAAATAAGTTTATATCTACTGAAATTTTTGATTTTGAAGAAGCTGAATCTGAGGGAACAAAAAAGGCTTTTGCTTTAGCTGGACAACTTTTTGATACCTTAAAAAATAGTCAAACTCTCGTAATTGATGAATTCGATGCAAGATTACATCCTTTAATTAGTCGTGCTATTATTGAATTATTTAATTCTAATGAAACCAACCCTAATAATGCTCAATTAATTGTCATGACGCATGACACAAACTTACTCAGTCATAAACTTTTTCGTCGCGATCAAATCTGGTTCACCGAAAAAGATAGATATGGTCTAACGGATTTATATTCTCTAGTAGAATATAAAATTAGTAACGATGATCCTTTTGAAAAGGATCATCGTTAC
>JASJDW010000281.1 GCA_030064955.1 Crocosphaera sp. | reverse complement strand
ATTGGGTCAATATTGAAGGGGATATTTTGGGGAAATATGTAGCCAAATTGCTGGGAAAACACTTACAATCTGAACAATCTCTGAGTGAAATTAATTTAAGTTTCTTAACAGAACATGGTTATCTCTGAGGTTGGAACTTCAAAAAAAATTTTAAACAAATTAAGAAAATCTATAATCTTGTCAGTTAAACATTGAGAATTAATAGAATTTAGATACTGTATTTTCTTTGCTCAATAAGTAAGCTATAAAAGAGAGAAAAATGATATCCCAATTAGCTGCCAATAAATCTGTTAATTATCTTAAAAAAATTGGCATTATCATCATCATTATTAGTTCTCTTGGTTCTCATGTTGTTCATAATACACCCCTAAATAGTCCGATTTTCCCCCATCTATTTGCACGGTTCACTACTTTAATGGGAATGAGTGACCATTGGCGAATGTTTTCTGTCGTAGATCGCTTTAGCTGGAGACTAGAAATTGTGGCTATTGATGAAAATAGAAAAACACAAACTTTGCCTATTTTTGTGGAAGAAGAAAAAGGCTTGTTTGAAAAACAGTTTATTGATTTTAGACAAGGAAAGTTACATCAAAATTTATTTATTTACCCTGATGCTCGTTATCATTATAGTGATTATTTGTGTCGAACTTATCAACCTGAAGCAAACTCTATTAAAGCTATTCGCTATGATTTGTTTTGGCAACAAATTTTGCCTCCTGAACAAGCATCTATTAGGAAACAATATTTAACAGAAGAATTTAGTGATTTAGGAAAATTAGGAGAGTATCCATGCAAAAATTGATTAAAAATACGACAACAAGATTATCTAATTTTTGGTTTGCTAAAAAGTCAACCTTGAGTTTGAGCGTATTTCGGATTATTTTTGGGGTATTTATTCTCAACATTTTATTACTGAGTTCTTTTCACTGGAATGAATATTATGGGGTGAATGGAATTATTTCCTTAGACCGATTTATTAATGCTAGAGGGGGTTGGTTTTTAGCTTCTTTTAAATCCATTTTTGCTCTATGTGATCATCCTCAATTTATATGGGTCATTTATGGGCTTGGTTTAGTAACAACGTTATGTTTTATTGTTGGTTTAGGCACAAGAATTGTTACAATTCTTCTCTACATTTTTTGGTTATCTTTATGTAATCGTAATTCTGCTCTTATTGACAGTAAAGATATTGTTATTCAAATGCTGTTATTTTATAGTTGTTTTGCTCCTTTGGGAAATCGCTTATCTATTGATAATATTTTCCGTGCTAAATTACTTCGTAAACGTCGTAATATCGTCAATTATATTCCTCCGAAACAGTCCGTCTGGAGTTTAAGATTGCTACAAATTTCTATTGCTTTGATTTATCCTTTTTCTGCTATGGATAAACTGTATAGTGATATTGCTTGGCGCGAAGGAAGTATTATGTATTATATTTCCTTATATGATGCTTGGTTTCGTTTTACTGATGTTGAATTATTTCACAATTATTTTTTGAGTATTATTACAACCTATAGTGCCTTAACTCTTGAGTTTTTGTTTCCTATTTTGGTTTGGTTTAAACGGACAAAATATTGGATATTAACTATGATGGCATTCTTTCATATTTCTATTGCTATAGTCATGAATGAATTTGTCTTACAATTTAGTTTAGTTATGTTAGTTTCTTATAGTTTATTTTTGGACTCTGGAACTATCAAGAAAATAGTGCAGAAGTTCCAAAAACAATATAATCGTGTTAGCCAAAAATTAGTTATAGAGAATCAAATCAATTCATAAAAAATAAGGAGATAAGTCATGAGAATTGAACAGGATAGTATGGGCAAAATTGAAGTGCCATCAGACGCATATTGGGGCGCACAAACACAGCGATCACTCCATTATTTTGCCATTGGTCATGATACCATGCCCAGAGAAATGATTCGGGCGATCGGTATCCTTAAAAAAGCGACAGCTATGGTTAATAAAGACTTAGGAAAATTAGATGCAAAAAAAGCAGAATTAATCATACAAGCAGGAGATGAAGTCATATCAGGAAAACTAGACGATCACTTTCCTTTAAAAATTTGGCAAACAGGAAGCGGTACCCAAACTAACATGAATGCTAACGAAGTGATTGCTAACCGTGCTATTGAACTAGCAGGAGGAATATTAGGCAGTAAAGATCCCATTCATCCCAACGATCATGTTAATATGTCCCAATCTTCTAATGATACCTTTCCCACTGCCATGCACATCGCTGCTGTAGAAGAAATTTATCATCAATTATTACCTGCCATTACCCAATTACGGGACAGTTTAGAAATAAAAACGAAAGAATTTCAAAACATTGTTAAAATTGGACGAACCCATTTAATGGATGCCGTTCCTTTAACCTTAGAACAAGAATTTTCAGGGTATATTTCTCAACTGGATAAAGATATAGAAAGAATCCAATTAAGTTTACCTGATTTATATGAATTAGCCATCGGAGGAACCGCCGTAGGAACAGGATTAAACACCTATCCCGACTTTGCCCAAAAAGTATCCCAAGAAATTGCCCAAATAACAGGTTTACCCTTTGTTTCAGCAGCCAATAAATTCGCAGCACTAGCCGCCCATGATGCTGTTATTATGTGTAGTGGAACCCTGAAAACCTTAGCTTGTTCCTTGATGAAAATAGCTAATGATATTCGTTGGTTAGGATCAGGTCCTCGTTGTGGCATTGGAGAACTTATTTTACCTGCTAATGAGCCAGGATCTTCTATTATGCCAGGAAAAGTTAACCCAACCCAATGCGAAGCAATGACCATGGTTTGTGTACAGGTTATGGGTTACGATACAGCAATTAGTATAGCTGGAAGTCAAGGAAATTTTGAGTTAAACGTCTTTAAACCCTTATTAATTTTTAATCTGCTCAATTCCATTCGCTTATTAACCGATGCTTGTTTATCTTTTAAAGATCACTTAGTCGTTGGTTTGAAAATTAATCAAAAGCAAATTGAATATTATTTAAACAATTCCTTGATGTTAGTAACCGCATTAAACCCTCATATTGGCTACGATAAAGCAGCTAAAGTTGCTAAAAAAGCCTATGAAGAAAATACCACTTTAGAAGAAGCTTGCGTCGCGTTAGGGTTTCTTAGTTCTGAAGATTTTAAAAAGATTGTTCGCCCTGAAACTATGACTTAAATCAACGCATAATTTTTGTACCATAGGGATTGTCCACTTTATTATTAGCATATATAGCATTTCCTGGACTCATGAGGTACACCGAGTATTCAACTTCTGCTGGGGAGCATCGGGCGAAGCCTGCCCTCCTGAACTCCTGAAATCCTAAAATTAAAAGAGTTTGTCGAAAAATTGTGGGTCTAAAACCCCGCCTTTTAAGGCGTAATGTGCTAGAATTGCTGACAGGTCGTTGACCTTGGGAACGCAGGAAACAAGAGACACTTCGTAATCCCTTAATCTCTAACCATCACTGGTAGAAAAGCAGTAAGCGTAAGTACACATGGTAAGAGCGAAATAGAAATTAAATAGGGTAGGGCATACCCGAATTTACGCTTGGGGAGTAGTCCATAAGAGTGCTTGCTGTAAAAGGTGTAGTCGGACTAGATATGAAACTGTAAGACCAAAACTAGCAATGCTAGTAGAGGCAGGATTCAGCCCAAGAATCCACTCGGATGCAAGCCAGTGGACTGTCAAAATCACAATTAGGATTCTAACCACAAGGAACTGATGAAACCTTATCTCGCTGCTGCCATTCAGATGACAAGCAAGCCCGATCTAGAGAAAAATCTAGTAGAGGCCGAAGAACTCATTGAACTTGCTGTCCGTCGTGGGGCTGAATTAATTAGCTTACCAGAAAACTTTGCCTTTTTAGGAAAAGAAGAAGATAAACTCAGCAAAGCTAAAGAAATTTCCCAAAAAGCCGAGAAATTTCTCAAAACCATGGCCCAACGCTTTCAAGTCACCATTTTAGGCGGAGGGTTTCCCGTCCCCGTTGAAGGTGATGGGAGCAAAGCTTATAACACCGCCATTCTAGTTGATCCCACAGGAAAAGAACTCTCTCGTTATCAAAAAGTCCACTTATTCGATGTGGATCTTCCCGATGGTAATACCTACCAAGAATCAAGTACAGTAATGCCAGGAACCCAGTTACCTGATATTTATTCGTCTCAAGATTTAGGCAACTTAGGACTTTCCATCTGTTATGACGTTCGCTTTCCTGAGTTATATCGCCATTTATCTGCTCAAAAGGTGGATGTTCTTTTTGTTCCTGCTGCGTTTACCGCTTTTACTGGGAAAGATCACTGGCAAGTTCTACTACAAGCTAGAGCCATCGAAAATACTTGTTACATCATAGCACCAGCACAAACAGGCAACCACTATGCCAGACGGTTTACCCACGGCCATGCTGCTATTATCGACCCTTGGGGCATCATTTTAGACGATGCAGGACAACAACCCGGAATGGCCTTGGCTGAAATTAACCCTAACCGTATTAAACAAGTGCGTCAACAAATGCCATCGTTGCAACATCGAGTATTTTAATTCAAGATAAAGTTTTCAGGGGTTAACGTAATCTCATTATTAAGATTAATTACAAAATCTTGATTATTAACTAATATTGTGGTCATCCCCTTCATTGTAGTGATATTTAGGTCATCGAAGGAGTCAATAGGAAGGTTTGATAAATCAATGCGGTCTCGCTCTGCGAGTGCTGCCGCACCGCCTGTTTCAAAGTATATAATGCGATCGGGGTTAGCTGTGGTGGAGTCGTTGAAACTATTGTAACGGAAGATATCTGCGCCGTTACCACCGGTTAAAATATCACCACCGAGTCCCCCTGTAATGATATCATTGCCGTCTCCTCCATTGAGAACATCATCGTTAGTTCCTCCAGTTAGGGTGTCGTTTCCGTTTCCTCCCTCCATGACAACGGTATAGTTACCAGAGTGGGTAAATATGTCATCTCCGTCGTTACCTATAACCATTTCTAGGTTGGTAGTTCCTAAGTCGAGGGTGACAGCATCAATAGTGGTAACGATCGCAATATCTGTACCGTCTCCTCCATCAATAAAGCTGTCTTCTGCATCAATATAGAGTAAGTCATCTCCTGCAAACCCTTGTAGGTTATCTTCTCCTTCATCCCCTACTAACCAGTCATTACCATCGCTTCCTACTAGGGTGTCGTTTCCTACTTCTCCTGAGAGGAAGACATCATCATTAGCGGTGGTATAGAGATAGTCGTTTCCAATGTTTCCGATGACAACTTGTAGGTTAGTGTCTGCGAGGTTGAGGGTTAAGTCTGTTTCGTCTTCGTGGATAAAGAGAGATACTGCGGTGTCATCTTCTGGGAGTATTTCTATTCCGGTGTCGGTTTGGTTAACTTTAAACCCGGTTTGGGTGACGAGGAAAGCAATATCGGATATTTCCCCACTGGTTCCGTCGTTTCGGTTGAATATTGAACGTTTTTTGATGATATTTCCGTTTTGGATAGTTTCGGTAGTGATACCGTTAAGGTTAATGCTAGTGATATCGTGTTCAGCGAGGGTTTTTAGTTCGTCGGGTTGACTGATACCGTCTTGGTTAATATCTTGCCATACGAGTATTTGATTAAACTGAACATCTGTGGCGGAAATAATACCGTTTTGGTTGCTGTCTAGGGTTGTTAATGCGTCTAACCCAGATGTGGGGGAACCATCATTAAAGTATTCGGAAAAGACTTCGGTAATATTGTTAATGGTTCCGTCTTGGTTTAAGTCTAGGGTTAAAATACCGTCTTCGGGAGATACCCATGCGGTGTTTTCAGCGTAACCATCTGCGTCAAAGTCGAAAAATGTAGATGAATTTTCTAAACTAATCAGTTGAATTCCATCATTATCCAAATCAATAATTATAGGATCAATTGCTTGAGAGTCTGTATCAAAAAAGTAATTCTTAAATCCTTTCCAACTATCTCTAATATATTCAGTAGTATTTGAAATTCCTTCTGAAATATCTGATGTTCTTTTTTGAATCAATGCTCTTGTTTTTGTATCAAAAGCACTTCCTAAAGTTCCGCCTATTAGATCATCTATAGGAATGTCATTTAATTCTTTTAAGCTTGAAAAGTCTCCTTTAAATATTTCTCCATAGTCAACATCATCAACAATAGTGAGAACAATCTCATCAAATGCCTTACTTTGAACATCTTCCCAATATTGATATTCGCCCCTAGCAACTTCTAGGTTAGCCAGTTTATTTGTAATAGGTTGAGCTAATAATTTTTGAGTTTCTGGATCATTAAAATAATTACCAATCTCAGCTTGAATATTATCATTTAATCCTAAATAAAGAAATGCAATATTTTTATTAACAGCATAACCAATAGTCCCTTGTTCAAAGTGTTTAGTTCCTATATAAGCGGCTAATCTTGATGATTTATCGTTAGAAAGATAAGCTTGAGCTTCTTCTGGCGTTAGTTTTTCAGCTTCATAGACATCAATAGCATTAAATCCTATCTTTCCTAGAACACCTGTAACTTGTTTTATACTTTGCTTAGATATTGATTTTATCTGATTAATTTTTCTTTCATTAATCAGTTTTGCAAATAAAACTCTACCAAGCAGTTTTTGTTTTTGTGAATCATTTTCTTGTAATATCTTACTTTCCCATTCTTCCACGGGGAGTTTAGATATTTCATCAACTTTTTGTAAAGTTTCTTCAGAAACATTATCAAGAGGTATTTTGAGATCATCAAAACCTTGATTATCATTATTGTCAGTATCACCAGAATTATCATCTACTGTATCGGTATTATCTTCATTTTCGTTACCAGTATCACCATAAGAATCATCCTCATTTCCTGTTTCTATTCCATTATTATTGTCTTCATTATTATCAGTATTATCTTTATTTTCTTCTTGTTCTTTCTCTTCTATTTCTGCTTGCCTTTGAAAATAACCATAAATTCCACTTGCAATGTTTTGAAGACCTCTTAACCATCCCTCTAAACTGCCATCATTACTGATAGTTTTAACCCCGTCTGCAACATTTACAGCAACTTCTAATTTACTAAGAATATCAAGAACTTCTGTTGATACTGAAAAACCATCTCCAAAGGTTTCAGATAGATGATCTCCTAATACAAAAGCTGCATTTAGAAAGCTAGAAGTAGCAGCCAACCATTCTCCTTCTTCTGCTAACTGAACACCACTATTAATACTTAGTGCAGCCTTCGCTAAATAGTTATATTCTGGTAATGTAAGAGGCATTGCTGCACTCACAAAATTGAGAAATGCTGTTAAACCGTCTCCATTTTCAGCAGATTGATAACCATTATAAAGTCCTGATGCAATTTGTTGAGATTCTTGGAATCCAGCAGCCCCTAAAACTGCCATTCCTATCTGAAACATTCCCTCTGATAAATCACCATTATAAGCAGCTTGAATGCCTCTTGTTACTTGAGCGTGTGCCAGTGTAATTTGTGATAATACTCTAGCTGGTGGATAAACAAATCCCACATACATTAAAACTGTGCCGACAATTTCATGAACACGGGCATAAGTATCTAATATACTGTTTAAAAATTCTTTCTTTCTGGCTTTTCTTTCTTGTATTCTCCCTTCAATAATTTGATTTAAAATATCTTTTGATTGCTTAGCTAATTCACTAGATAAATCAACTGCTCCTTCTGCATATCCGATCCGATATAAGACTTCTAAATAGTCTTGATTAATTTCATCAGTTTCTTCCCCTAATTCCTGACTTATAATAATTTCATCATAGAGAGCTTTAGTTGCTCCTTGAAGGTCATCTTCTGACTGTTCTAATATCCCCAGTAATTGTTCTTTTTCTGCGTCTAATTTGGCTATTTCTGTTTGTAATTGGTTGGCTTCGGTAATTAAGGCGTTGGCACTATTTAAGAGATTTTCTTGGATAGTAGCTGCTTCTTTTCCTTGCAATGCGTCGTGGATATCGGCGGTGGTTTCTGCGAGAATGGTTTGAATATTTTCGGGTAATTCCGGTTGACTTTGTATGCTTTCTAAGTCACTTAAAATACCGGCTAATTGCCCTTTATATTCGGCTTGTTGGATAATATCTTCGATGGGTTGCAGTCCTAAGTCTGTTCTTAGGTCGTTTAAGGCTTGCTGTAGAGCATCTTCGGCTTTTAATTGGTTTAATTGTTCGATTTTTGCCGTAGCGATGGCGCGATCGCGTTCTATATCGGCTTGTTGCCTCTCAAATTTAGCGGTTATAGTCTCATCAATACCTAATTGTCGCTGTGTTGCGAACTCTTGTTCTAATGTAGCTTGTGCCAAGTTTAATTGTTCCACTTGCAGCAGTTGGACGAGGGTTTGTTCTGTCCAATTTCTCAGGTATTCGAGAGCATCTATGCGTAGTTCGGTAATATTTAACTGTTGCTGTAAGGTTTCGATGTCTTCTTGAGTATTGTTAATATTGCTTTGTATTTCGTTGAATTCTGTTTGTGCGATCGCGGTTTGTTGTTGGATGAGATCGATTTGATCTTCGGCAGTTTCTTTAACAATGGCAAATTGATCGGCTTGTTGTTGCGCTTGTTCCTGTAATGCCCGATATTTGAGCATTTCGTTGTAATAATAGTCAGCGTTGACCGCATCTTCGGGTCTAGCAATACCGCCGGCGCAACCTCCTCCTGTATCGGTCATTAAGTCCCGATAGTCACGGTAATAAATTTCAGCAGCAGTGGCAAAGTTGTTCTGTTGCGCAACAGTTAAAAGATAGGCTGCTTCTTGACTTCCGGCTTCTGTTGCTTCGATGAGACGGGTTTGTAGTTGGGTTTCGAGGGTGTTGAGTTCTAACTGTTTTTCTGTTGCGAGGAGGGTATAGTTTTCTTTGAGTTCCGTTGCGTCGAGAAGGTGTTGCAGGGTAGACTGTTTGCTTTGTATTTCGGTTAAATATTGGTCATTTTGCACCTCTAGGAATGCCTGTAAATCTTCCATAGAAGCGGTTAAAGCGATGCTGGTGGCTTCTGCTTGTTGGGCCAGTTCTTGGACTTCGGCAAGGGCGTTTTGTGCGTCTAAGAGTTGTTCTTCGAGGTTGCTATAGTCGCTGTCGGGACTGTCTATGGTGGATAGCAATAGTTGATGTTCCGTTTCAAGAACGGTTTTTTGTGCTTCTAAAAGAGTGATTTTTTGAGTCAGGGCGGTTTGTTGGGCGGTAAGGATGATCTGTTTTTGGTTGAAGAGATCAACTGACTGTTGTAGTTGTACTTGTTTGGTGAGTAAACCCGCAGTCTCAAGACTGGGGTTATCTACACTAAGCCCCTCTTCAGGGGCTATGGTTTGTGTAGCTGCATTGTTCACAATGTCAGCTTTAACCTCATTCAGTTCAGTTTGCAGTTGTAACTGTAGCGCAATAGTTTCTGAGAGTTCGGTGTCGAGGGAAAGGGTTTGTTGTTCAACCCACGCACGAGTATTGGCTATTTGTTGCAGCAGGTTTTGAGTATTGCTGTCTAGGGTAGCTTTCTTTTCTAGGACATCATTAAGGGCAGTTTGATACGCTTCACTACTGTTGTCATATTCAGCTTGTTCTGTTGTGGTGTTGGTTTTGGCTTTTTCTGCTGCAAGTTGTGCGATCGCCAGTTGTTCTTTGAGGGTGGGAAGAATGTCGGAAAAGGTTTCGAGTTGTGCCTCTTGTTCAGGCAGGAGTTGCCGTTGCGCCTCTAATATTTCCAGTTCAGCGATAAATTGATCTAGGGTAAGTTCGGCTTCATCAGCAGCTTGGTTCGCTTCTTGCCATTGGGTGATCAGTTGGTCGGTAAGGTTTTGTTGTTGGGTATCTTCGATAACTTCTTGGTCTAGGTTAGTTGCGTATTGTCTCAGGTTTATTGTTTGTTTTTGGAAAGCATCCCAGATGACCCAATGGTGATCTACATGGGTTATGGGTATTTGATCCCAGTCTGTTCCACCAAACGTTGTTTTTCTTTTATACCATCGCCATTCTATCCAAGTGGGGCCAGCTTTTCGGCTTAATTCCCAGTGTAGGGCTGCTTGTTCCTCGTACCAGTCAGCTTGAGATAAGGCTGCGGTTGCATTGGCTTGTTTTTGA
>JASJDW010000280.1 GCA_030064955.1 Crocosphaera sp. | reverse complement strand
CTGACTCCTGACTCCTGTTCGCTAGAGCCGGAGCGAAGCGAGGAACTCCTAAAACTAGAAAATTTTGTACCCCATAAGTATGGGAACTGCTATATAATGCGTAGTGCTATAGCATAATTATAACCCAGGTGTTGTTTGTTCAAATAATGCAGAAAAGTCCTTACTAATGACAGCAGAATCATCATTTTCGGGCTTACTAATGACATCAAAGGCTTTATTTTTAGCTTCAGGTTGTATTAAAGCTTGTACCACTAATTCCGCTACATCTTCTCTAGGAATTGATGTGGGAATACCATTAGGAGGATTGGTTAATAAAGTATCATTTTTTCCTACAATCAACTCCCGTTTTCCTCCTGGTTCATTGAGTAGACCACCAGCGCGAATAATGGTATAATTAACCCCTGAATTAATTAAATATTCTTCTGCTTTTCGTTTCCACATTAAAATATTACCGTCACCTATTTTATTGAGGGGATGATTAGGATTTGTACCTCCCATTGACCCTACTAAAATAATATGATTAATCCCTAATTTCTTAGCCAAATCAATTTGATTTTTCTGCCCTATCCAATCAATTTCTTCTGGCATTCCTCCCGATTCAAATTCAAATTCTGGCCGTTCCCCTTCTTTGGGGGGTGCTTTCATTCTAGGAACAGCACTGGTGAGAATGACCAACGTATCACATCCTTTTAAGGCAGTTTCTAAGGTAGATTGATCGGTAATATCTCCTATAAAAAAGCCTTCAGTTGACCCAAATAATTCTTTGATTTTTTCTTCACTTCGCCCAAATCCAAACACTTCAAACTTATCAGAAACTTGATGAAGTTTTTTAACCACTAATGAGCCTGTTCTTCCTGTTGCCCCTGTAACAATAACTTTCTTTGTTGACATAATTTTATAAGAATAAACAGTTAGTCTTTAATTTTTAGCATAAGCTCTAAGGGTCGTTTTTGGCAACTTTATTGTAATTTTTTTAGATCCAATTTTTCCGAAGTTTTTTGAATGGGGTACAATTATCGAAGAAGTAGTTAGTTAATTAAATCATGGATTATAATTCTCCAACCACAGAAAGGCAACAAAAAGCAGTAAAACAAGCGAGAAACATTTTTCTTGTCTTGTTAGCAACTGGTTTGTCCATTGGTGTTATTGTCTCTATTGGCGTTATTAAACTAATGAACTACTTTGGATTAACAGAGAAAACCAATCAAATGGAAATTATTAGAGAAAAGATAGACCAATGAAATGCTTTATCTATCTATTTTTTGCCTAATTTTGATATTAAATAACTACCAGTTTGTATCATGAGTTAAATCCCAACATTTTTCTTCATACCAAACCCCTCCATCTCGTTTTTCACAATCTTCTTTTGTGTTAATATAAGGAATAAGAGCAGGTTGAATATCCTCTGATTCTCTTGGTAGTTGAAGCTGACTAAATCCTACTCCAATTAAATGTCCTATAGCAAAAGTTGCCATACCACCAGCAACAATAGCAATGACCAATTCGGCTGCACGGCGAGTTAGTTTTGTGTGGTTAATTTCTGTATTAAGATAATTAAGTTGTTTCTCGACTTTTTCTTGGCTTTGACGTAACTGTTTCGCTTGAGAAAGTAAGCGATTTCGGATAGTTTCTAAGTCAGATTTTGAGTGAGAGTTTTGTAAACTTTCAATTGTAGTTAATAACTGTTCATTGCTATTAAGTAACTCTACTACATTCTCATTCAGTGTTTCTAATTTCTGACTAACCACAGAACCTAGATTAATGGCTATTTTAGCCACTAAACCATCATTTTGTTCCCGTAACTCTCGTAAAGTGTCTCGTTGAAAAACAAAAATTTTACAAGGGGTTAAAGTTCTCACTGTTGCTTTGCGAGGCCTTTGTAAAAAGATACCCATTTCTCCTACAACTGAACCCGTTTTTTGTCTAGCAACTTGTCGAGGTTGCTGCTTAGAAAACCCTTTTAAGATTTCGGTTTCTCCTTCTAGTAAAACAATTAACGCATCGCTACTTTCTCCCTCACGCATTAGAATAGTACCTGTATCAACCGTTTTCATCGTGCCTATTTCGGCTAACCGTTGTAACTCTTCCTTTTTTAAGTCTTGACCCAGAGAAGTGTCTTGAAGAATTTGGTAAACTTTCCTTAATTCCATTTTAAATAATTAAATAATTAAACCTAACATTATTAATAGTAAGTCTAAATAAGAAAATTGAATAGAACATGGAGACTGGGGGAGTGGGAGCATAACTGATAACTAACTTCACCCCACACTCCCCACACGGCCAAGGTTAAGCAACACGAGGCAAAATCGTTTCCTCAAGTACAGCCTCATAATACCGTCTCAACTGACCAGTTGCTGCGCCCCATCCCCATTTTTCTGCCTCTTGTCGGGCGTTGCTGCGTAACTGTTCCCGTTCCGCTGTAGCTGCTAACAGGCGTTTTGTCGCCACGATCGCCCCATTAGGGTCTGTGGGTTCAAACAGATAGCCATTCACCCCATCAGTAACAATATCAGGAATGCCTCCAGAATTGGCTGCTACCACGGGGCAACCAGCGGCCATCGCTTCTAATAACACTAACCCTAACGTCTCCGTTGTAGAGGGGAAAATAAAGGCATCCGAAGAAGCAAAAGCAGAAGCCAATTCTAACCCCTGGAGGTAGCCGATAAAATGGGTCTGAGTCCCTGCAAAATGCGCCTCTAACGCCTCTCGATGGGGTCCATCTCCAACAATAGCCAAATGAGCCTCTGGGATGGCTTCTAGGATAGGTTTAATGCGATCGATTTGTTTCTCAGCCGAAACCCGTCCCACGTAGAGAAGCAACGGGTTTTCTGGGTTGCCGCCCGATAAACGCGATCGCATGAGTTTAGAAGCGAGATGGGGTTGAAACATCTCTGTATCTACACCTCTTTGCCAGAGATCCACCCGTTCAATGTCATGACTTTCTAACGCTTCTACCATAGCCGTTGAGGTACATAAGTTCAAACGGGCTTGGTTATGACCTAATTTTAGCAATTCCCACAGTAATCCTTCTAAGGAACCTAAGCCATAATGTTGTAAATATTGGGGTAAATGAGTATGATAAGAAGCCACTAAAGGAATAGTCATGGTTTTGGCGTAATAAATTCCCCCTAAACCCAAAACAGCGGGATTAACCACATGAATTAAATCAGGTTTAAATTTTTCTAGTGCTTTACCCACTTTCGGGTTAGGAATGGCTAATTTTAACTCGGGATATAAAGGGAGAGGAATGCCTTTAACTCCATGAATTTTTGCCCCTTTATGTTCTCTTAACCCACCGTCAGGAGAAAAAACTAAAACTTGATCTCCATTGCGCTGTAAATGGTCAACCGTATGCCGTAAACGGGTAACAATACCATCAATTTTAGGTAAAAAGGTTTCTGTGAATAAAGCAATTCGCATAGTAGGCGTTTCAATTTTCTTGGATAACCAACAATATAGTAGGCGATTGTGGGTCGTTTATAGCAGTTTTTCGTGGGGAGTTGAGGAGTGTAGGAGTGTAGGAGTTGGGGAGTGTAGGAGTGTAGGAGTGTAGGAGTGTGGGAGTGTGGGAGTGTGGGAGTGTGGGGAGTGGGGAGTGTAGGAGTGTAGGAGTGTAGGAGTGTGGGAGTGTGGGGAGTTTAGGAGTGTGGGGAAGATAGGGGGAATTGGTTTTTTGCTGTTAAGTTAATGAGTAGCCAGCAAAAAATCTAAAAATCCTGAACCAGAAAACAATCCCTTACCAATTAAGATAAAAAGATGTAAAACTATACAATAGGCCAACTTTTGTTAACTTACCCCATCCACAGATTCTATGACCGACGTTCCTGTTTCTCGTATTCGCAACTTTTGTATCATTGCTCATATCGATCATGGTAAGTCAACCTTGGCCGATCGAATGCTACAAATGACCGAAACTGTTGCCCAACGGCAAATGAAAGAGCAATTCCTCGATAATATGGACTTAGAACGGGAACGGGGAATTACTATTAAACTACAAGCAGCAAGAATGAACTACCGCTCTAAAGATGGGCAAGATTACGTTCTTAACCTTATTGATACCCCCGGTCACGTGGACTTTTCCTATGAGGTGTCCCGTTCTTTAGCTGCTTGTGAAGGGGCATTGTTAGTGGTAGATTCCTCCCAAGGAGTAGAAGCACAAACCCTGGCGAATGTTTATCTGGCCCTAGAAAATAACTTAGAAATTATCCCGATTTTAAATAAAATCGACTTACCTGGATCAGAACCGGAACGGGTGGCGAATGAAATAGAGGAAGTGGTGGGGTTAGATTGTAGTGATATTATTAAAGCCTCAGCCAAAGCAGGGATCGGCGTTGACGAAATTTTAGAATCCATTGTACATTTGGTTCCTCCTCCCAGTGATACGGTGGATCAACCGTTGCGGGCTTTAATTTTTGATAGTTATTACGATCCCTATCGCGGTGTAATTGTCTATTTTCGGGTCATGGATGGAACAGTGAAAACGGGCGATCGCGTCCGTTTAATGGCTTCTGGGAAAGAATACGAAATTGACGAGTTAGGGGTATTATCCCCCAATCAAATACAAGTAGAATCCCTTCATGCAGGGGAAGTAGGATATTTGGCCGCAGCCATTAAAACAGTGGAAGATGCACGGGTTGGGGATACCATTACGTTAGGGGAAGAACCAGCTAAAGAACCGTTACCGGGTTACACAGAAGCGAAACCGATGGTCTTTTGTGGGTTATTTCCCACAGATGCCGATCAATACGAAGATTTACGAGAGGCATTGAACCGCCTCAAACTCAACGATGCAGCCCTTTCTTACGAACCAGAAACCTCTAGCGCGATGGGGTTTGGTTTCCGTTGTGGGTTCTTGGGGTTACTGCACATGGAAATTGTTCAAGAACGCTTAGAACGGGAGTACAATCTAGATTTAATTACCACTGCCCCCTCTGTAATTTATCGGGTAACAACTATCAATGGGGAAGAGATGGAAATTGATAATCCCAGTTTACTCCCCCCACCCCAAGAACGGGAAAAGGTAGAAGAACCCTATATCCAAGTGGAAATGATTACCCCAGAAACCTATGTGGGAACCTTGATGGAGTTGTGTCAAAGTCGTCGGGGTGTGTTTAAGGATATGCGCTACTTTACCCTATCGAGAACCTCTTTGATTTATGAGTTACCTTTAGCAGAAGTAGTAACGGACTTTTTTGACCAATTAAAGTCAAGATCCCGAGGCTACGCTAGTATGGAATATCAATTAATCGGTTATCGGCCAAATCCTCTGGTTAAATTGGATATTCTGGTCAATGGGGACAGTGTGGATGCGTTGGCTATGATTGTTCACCGCGATAAGGCTTATTATGTGGGTCGCGCTTTGACAGAAAAGTTAAAAGAATTGATCCCCCGTCATCAGTTTAAGGTTCCCATTCAAGCAGCGATCGGGGCGAAAGTCATCGCAAGTGAACATATTCCGGCCTTACGTAAAGATGTGTTAGCCAAGTGTTACGGGGGTGATATTTCCCGTAAGAAGAAACTGCTACAAAAACAAGCAAAGGGTAAAAAACGGATGAAGGCGATCGGTACTGTCGATGTTCCTCAAGAGGCGTTTATGGCGGTGTTAAAGTTAGATCCTCAATAGTTAACCGACAACCCTTTACCGTCTAACCACTCTTTATTGTAAATACGAGATTGATATCGGGCCCCACCATCACATAAAACTGTAACGATGGTATGGCCCGGTCCCATTTGTTTCGCTAAAGCAACGGCTGCCCCCACATTAATGCCTACCGAACCCCCCATAAATAAGCCGTCTTGGTACAATAGTTGATAAATAACCCGTAATGCTTCCTGGTCATCGATTTGAATGGCATCATCAATGGGAACTTCCTGCATATTGGCGGTAATGCGACTGTTACCGATCCCTTCTGTGATGGAACTGCCTTCTGGTTTAATTTCTCCAGTTTTGACATAACTGTATAAACCGCTTCCCATAGGATCAGCCACAATACACTGAATATTAGGGTTTTTTTCCTTGAAAAATAACGCCCCACCGGCATAGGTTCCACCGGTTCCCGTAGCTGAAACCCAAGCATCTACCTTACCGTCGGTTTGCTGCCAAATTTCGGGGCCAGTGGTTTCATAATGGGCCTGTCGGTTGGCTAAATTATCAAATTGATTAGCCCAGATAGCATTATCTAATTCTTCGGCCACCCTTCCTGATACTTTGACATAATTATTGGGATCTTTGTAAGGAACCGCAGGAACGGTACGAACTTCAGCCCCTAGGGTTCTCAATAGGTCAATTTTCTCTTGGGACTGGGTTTCTGGGATAATAATCAGACATTTATAACCCTTGGCGTTACAAATATGCGCTAACCCGATACCTGTATTGCCGGCGGTTCCTTCTACGACAGTTCCCCCAGGTTTAAGCAGTCCTTTTTCTTCTGCATCTTTGATAATATATAATGCTGCCCGATCTTTAACAGAACCACCAGGGTTAAGAAATTCTGCCTTTCCTAAAATATTACAGCCTGTTTCTTCACTAAAACTTTTGAGTCGAATGAGGGGAGTATTGCCAACAGTACCAACAAAGCCTTCTTTAATATCCATAGTTTAGGGTAAATTGTATTAGGTCTAATCGTTACCAACCATTAATCAACTATCCTTATTTTATCAGTATAGTTAAACATGAAGCACTTATAGAGTGGGCAACGTCTAGAAGTACCTTTATATCAAGATTTTACCTTTAATCAGCATTGCCCACATTTTATGGTCACTGACTTACTTTTTATTATTCTCAAAATAAGCCTCCATTACTTCACGTACCATAGGGGCAGCTACAGAACCCCCACCGCCTCCAGAATGCTCAGCAAAGGCTACCACCACAATTTCTGGTTTATCATAAGGAGCAAACCCGCCAAACCAAGCATGAGCTTTTCCAGGGGGGGCTTCAGCAGTACCACTTTTACCAGCAGATGGGGGCAAACTGGGAACATTAAGGGCTTTTCCCGTTCCACTAGAAACCACTGCCCTGAGTCCTTCTCGCAAAATTTTTAGGGTACTGGGTTTAAGATCCATCGAAGTACGCCATTTTTCAAGATCATCCTCTTTCTCTAGAAAATGGGGCTTTACACGATAACCACCGTTAGCTGGTACTGCAAACATAATGGCCACCTGTAGGGGAGTCGCTTGGGTAAACCCTTGACCAATGGACATATTAACGGTGTCCCCATCGGTCCATTCCCAATCATAATTTTTCAGTTTCCACTCGTTATCAGCAATTAACCCGGCTGCTTCTTCTCCTAATTCAATGCCTGTTTTTGAACCAAACCCGTAGAGGCGAGAATACTTGATTAGGGTTGGACCTCCCACACCCCGGCCAATTTGACCATGAAACGTATTACTACTCCAGGCCATCGCCCGTACATAGCCCATCGGACCGAACCCAGCCCGGTTCCATTCTCCAAACGCTGTCCCCCCGACATTGAGATAGGCAAAGGTACTGAGGATAGTATTGGGGGGATATTTGCCTGACTCCATCCCCGCGGTGGCGGTTACTATTTTAAAGGTGGACGCAGGGGGAAACCCTCTTAAAGCGCGGTTAACAAAGGGATTACCTTTCTTTTGCAGGCGTTTCCAGGTTTGGGGCGTAATTTGAGTGGAAAAAATATTGGGATCGAAGGTAGGGTTGCTGGCCATGGCCAGAACCCCGCCGGTTTGGGGGTTAATAGCAACTACCGCCCCAATGCGTTCCCCTAAGGCTGCTTCGGCTGCTTTCTGCACATCGAGATCAAGGGTCAAGGTTACATCTTTTCCTGGTTGGCCGACTTTCTGTCCTAAAACCGTCAGCACTTTACCGGCCCCGTCTACTTCGAGTTCGATCCCACCCCATTCTCCCCGTAACTGTTGTTCGTAAGCTGCTTCAACCCCCATCTTACCCACAATGTCCCCTAAGCGATAACCTTCAGATCGTCGTCGTTTGAGTTCTTCGGCGTTGAGTTCTCCTGTGTAACCTAGGACATGGGCTGCAATTTCTTTGTTAGGATAGTCACGGACGGTTTCAATATCTACTTCTAGGCCGTTTAATTCGGTTTTAAATTCTTCTAGGGCGGTAATTTGGGCAGGATTTAAACTACGGGCAATTCTAATTAGAGTTGAGGCGTTGTAACCGGCTTGTTGTATCTTATTTTCAATGCTTTCTTCGGGTATGGACAGGAGTTGGGCTAAATATCGACGATTTTGTGGCCAGTCCTGTTGGTTAACTACCATTGGCCATAAATAAGCTGCGTGGGTTAAACGAGTTGAGGCTAAAACTCGCCCTTTGCGATCGAAAATATTGCCACGGACAGGGGGTTTAGGGACAATGCGAACTCGGTTATCTTCTGCTTTTGCGCGAAAGTCTTCCCCTTGTAATAGTTGCAAAAAAGCGAGACGACTACCAATAGCCCCTAAGAGAATCAAACTGACAAATAACATGATAAATAGGGGTTGACGCTGTTGTCCAATGGTTCGATTGGTTTTTTGCTGTCGAGTGTCATAGGACCCGTAATTATCCGTGGGTAGGGTGGTTTGCCATTTGGACTGGGAAGATTGTTTAAGCCACATATCGCCGATGATATTTTTATTTAAGTTTCTAGGATAACTTTTTTTTACTTTATCAAATGAATTATTTTTTCTCTATAATATTTTGTATCTCAATAACTAGAAATTTTTGTTCTATTTATTAAGAAAAAGTTATTATTAATGTCTAAACCATCTTTTTTTCCAATGACTACTAGGTTCTAAGGAACTTTTGTTTTGTTCTTGTTGTCTGCTTTGTTTAATACTTTCTGCTGTATCTGTTAAAGTTGGATCTCGGTAAGGAATAGCTGCACGGGTTTGTAAATGTTCCCTTTCTTGTTGAGATAAGGGGGGTAAATTCTTGCCGTTCCAGTTAGCAACTGTTCCAGGCGATCGCCTTCCAACGCTACGGGTTGCTCCTATTTTTAGCCCTGCTAATTGTAGCGCAGTTCTCACGGAAGCTGCACAGGAATAGGTAGCTAAATAACCCTCTTTTCCTAAACATTGAGACACTAAGTTCAGAAATTCTACTGTCCATAGTTGGGGACATTTTGGAGGGGAAAAGGGATCTAAAAAAATAGCGTCTGCTTGAAAGTTTTGATTAATAATTGTTTCTATAGTTTGTCTAGCATCTCCTAGTAATAATTGTCCTTTAAAGATTTTTGTTTCAATTGTATGATGATTAGCTAAACTGTTTAAATTATGGATAACACCATCAGAAAAATCATCTAATAAGTTAGATTCTATTGCTTGTAATGGCACATTAATATCATTTTCTAAGGCAAATAATTCTATTTTTATCTTAGGATTGATTGACCAAATTGTTTCTAAGCAAGCTGCCGTATTATACCCCAAGCCATAACAAAGATCAAGGATTTTTATAGTATCTTTAATGGTTGTTTTTTGTTTGATTTGACAAGGTACAATAAATTTATATTGTGCTTCTTGTTTTGCTCCTGAATGAGAATGAAATAATTCATCGAATTCTTCAGAAAAGAAGGTATAAGAACCATCATCAGTTATTTTCGGTGTAAATTTATTTTCTATCATTTGTTGATTATACCAATTAGCAAACCTTCTTAAATACTTAACCTGTCATTGCGAGGGGTAAGATAAATAGTAAGTCTTGATGTTTGCTCTTTAACACCCCGAAGCAATCTACTATATATTGATATTTTCTAAGGTACTTCTGTTAAAGTAAAACTATATATTATAAACATAATGGAAGCAGAAAAAACTGCTATATTTATTAAATAATTAGCAACTTTACTATTTAAAATATTATGAAATCGAGGAATTTCTTTTAGAGACTCACATAACCAGTAAATTCCTAATAATATGGAACCTAAATCATTTATTACCTCAAACTTCGGATCACTAACTACATATTTTGTATTCCAATAACCATTTATAGTAAGAATTGCTAATAAGATAATCATTACACTGATACTAATAATCATTATAATTATTGCCCATAAGTTTTCTGAATACCATTGTTTGGAAAAGAGTTTATTTTTTGTCTTACC
>JASJDW010000279.1 GCA_030064955.1 Crocosphaera sp. | reverse complement strand
CAGCGATCACGCAGTGCCTCGCTTCGCGAGATCGCTGTAGATAAAATGATCGCCTTACTGAAGAGTGCAAATGTCAAGAAATATGACTAAATTGATCGCTCAGGATTGAATTCTGATTATCGTTGGAAGAAAGAAGTAAAAGTTTCCGTCTAATAAATAGTTAGGCCTGATATGTTAACGCAGCTCGAAATATGTATGTAGTATGAGTTGAAAGTTGCGGGTGTATAAACCAATAGGAAGGAGGAAAGAAAATGGGGTACTTCTTTAATATGGTAGATCGTTACAGAATTCGGTATTACGGAAAAAGTACTTCGGGTCCCAAAGACCTAAAGGCATGGTTGTACCTTTACGGTTCTGGACACGAGACTGGGGTAGTGGGTGCGATCGGCTTTTATCCAGATGATGTGTTGGAGTCGAAGCAAGATCGGCTTGACGGGTTGGGTCGTCCGCGAGGTCATATGTCCATTACGGAGATTGGCGCCGTTACGGATATGCTACGAAACGAAAAGCCGATCTACGTTCATTGGTCAGAAAGTTGGAAACAGGTATTTCTAGACACTAGTTCAGAGCCAGTTGGCGAAGAGGAAACTTAAGATTTCTACATTTTTACTGTATAGAGTTCGACCCAAGCGTGATCGCATTCTCCGCTAAAATAAAATCAGAACCAGCGATCGCGCCATGAACATTAGCCCTCTTTCATCACTCTAGGAGAGGTAAAATGAAGAAAAAAGTCCCACCTGTAAATTTTCCCGAGTCTCGTATTTGAGGTATGTTATTGGTTCTTTGACAGCTAAGATTGTTTCGCCGAAGCCTTGAATGACAAAGAAAATAGCGATTTAAGCAGGAGAACAGAAATGAGAAGCTATCTGAGTAGATTCCCAGAAGCAATGGCGATGATTACGGTTTTTAATCTTGCTTTTGTAGTTCCTACTTTGGCATCAAATTTAATTACTAATGGTTCTTTTGAGGAAGGGAATTTTACTGGTACTGGGGTAGATCCTACCTTTACACGAATTGCTCCAAGCAGTTCCGACCTGACAGGTTGGACAGTTGGTGGTTCAGGTGTTGACTGGCATAATAGTGATGTGATGAATTCTCCTATTGAAGGGGAGTTTGTTCTCGATCTTAATCTTGATGGGGCTTCCAGTGGAACATTATAGTGAAATAACCCAAATGAAAAGCCGTCCTTGTAGGACGGCTTTTCAGAGCCAATTTTTCGATGATATTGCCAAACTTTGAGAAATTTCATAAAAATCAACTTAGTCCTAACAGCATTAGGTACAGTTAAAAAAGTCAAGTTAATATTGTAGAGTAATCAACCGATAAATTTTTTTGGATCATGATCAAAAAAGTTCCGTCAATGGTGTTGCTGAGCTATGTTGCTCTTACCTTAGGGGGGTGCGGCCTTTTTCAAGGCGGGCAAGACCCATCCGAAGAGCCACCTGTGGCTGAGTCACCTCAACCGCCAGAGGAAAAACCTGACGAGGAAGTGTTTGAAGAAACAGAATCTACCCCTAGCACACCTCAACCACCGGCAGCCCAAGGATTAATTCCCTCTACCACTCCTAGTGAGCGTAGAAAAAACATTCAAACAGGACGGGCTAACCCCTTTGCCGTCATCCCCATTAAACCTGTGATTCGAGAGAAAGCGTCCGAGAATGGTGCTAGCGATCCTGAAAGACTTTGTAAATTGGAAGAGGTGAAAACACCACCGACTACCATTGCTCAAGCTCCGACCTCAGCAACTACTGTATCGGACGTAGGACTGCCTCCCCTTCTTGACCCCGTTTTACCCATCCCCAATGAAGCTAGAGGGGTTTTGGTATCAGGAGTCATGCAACTCAATGGAACTTCCGTGGCTATTGTGAAAGCTCCCAATGAAAAAGTGGCTCGTCAAGTAACCGTAGGGGCAAGTTTGTCTAATGGACAAGTAAAGGTTAAAGCGATTAATGTTAGTAGCCAAAGACCTTATATCGTTTTGGAACAGTATGGCTTAGAAATTCCTCGTGGTGTAGGAGAACCAGCAGAAGAACCAGTAGAACCCCCTACTCCTACTTTACCAGATGGGACTCCCCAACCCGTCGCTGCTGCGGAACCATCTATTCCCGCACCTGGACCTGATGGGTTCGGAACAGTTAGAAATGTCACCCTTTTAACGTTAAATATTGGTAATGTTGCTTTGGGAGAAGATGAAGGAGAGGAGACTCAAACTAGGGCAAGAGCCAGTGGAATTATTTGTAATGAAGGGTTTTCCCCTGTAACCGTTAAAAAATTATCCTTACAAGTGGAAGATAAAGCATCAGGAGCAGTGCTTGACAGTGTTGAAGTCTTTTTAGGGGATCCTGATATTGGCTATACCATAGGCCCAGGACAAAAGGCTGAAGTTGACGGAACAATTCCTAAATTACGAGGCCGTAAACAGGAAGATGTTAACATTAAACTGATAGGCTGGAGTTAAGGAATATAACCCTTTAAAAACAGTGAAACACACACAAGAAACAATTACTTACCCTAACTTACCCTTGGCAATTTATCGAGAATTAGCTGCTCATTTACGTCAAATTGAAGGGGTTACGATTGAGTTAATTGCTCAACAGTCTCAACAGTTTGATTATGCTCAAAGTCAAATTGATCACCTAGAAATGAGTTATCCTCCGACTCTTGACTCCTCAGAAAAACGCCGGCTTGAAGAAATTCTCGATTATTACGCTCAAATTTATAGCCCTTACCAACGAGACGTTAGAGAACATTCTATATCATAATTGAGGCTCGTTGTCAACTCCTCACGCTTTTTTTCTAGAGACATTCACACTAAAAGGTTGAGATGCTGCATCAATTGAGATGCTTGCATAGCTCCCTCAATTTTTTCTACAGGTTCTCCTTTTTTGAAGAGAACTAAAGTGGGTAAAGACTGAATGCCATATTTAGAGGCAATGCCTGGATATTTGTCTGTATCAATTTTAACAACTTGTACGCGATTTCTCATTTGAGTTCCCACTTGTTCTAAGATAGGGGACATCATTTGACAAGGACCACACCAGGTTGCATAAAAATCAACAAGAATAGGAACAGTGGATGTGGCTAACAGTTCTTCAAAACTGGAAAATTGCTTCTTAATTGCCATAATTGTTGAGATAGAGTGACTTAATAATAACTAAAGAAAGAAATATCTGTTGGTTTCCATACAGAAAAACAACTTTTCTTGACTATTACTACTATAGCGTGTTGGCAGAGATTCTACCTTATAAATATACAGGACTACACATTATGACTAGGCTAATAGATCTTAGGACAAAGGTAATAGGAATCAGTTTTTCAGCCTGTTGAGACAAAACAGCTTAACTATGATACAGTAACCGTAATATCTAAATCATAATTCTAAAACAATTATGTTAGTATCATAAACAAAAGAATCATTGTTTAATGACTTAATTTGTCCGATTGTCTTCGATTTAACCTTGGTTAAATCAGTCAACTCAAGCAAAAACTAATCAAAAACTAGCTTATGAAATCTTCTCTTGTTATCTTGTATCACCGTGAACCTTACGATGAAGTTATAGAAAATGGACAAGTAAGATATCTGCCTAAAAAAAGCCCTAATGGTATTGTTCCTACGTTAAAGAGCTTTTTTGCTGATGAAAATAATCAAGGAACTTGGATTGCTTGGAAACAAATTTCACCTGAGCAAAAAAACCAATTTAATAAAAATGTTGTCGTAGAAGACGATGGAAATTATCGGGTTTCTCGTATTCCATTAACGGCTGAACAGGTGAGGGATTTTTATCATGTCACCTCAAAAGAAGCATTTTGGCCTATTCTGCACTCATTCCCTTATCACTTTACCAGTGAATCATCAAACTGGGAGAACTTTGTTAAAATTAACCGTCTGTTTGCTGAAGCAGCTTGTGAAGAAGCGGCCGACGATGCTTTAATTTGGGTGCATGATTATAACCTCTGGCTGGCCCCTCAATTTATTCGGGAGAAAAAGCCTAACGCCCGTATTGCTTTCTTTCATCACACGCCCTTTCCTGCGGTGGATGTGTTCAATATTTTACCTTGGCGCGAAGCCATTGTAGATAGTCTTCTCTGTTGTGATGTAGTGGGTTTCCACATTCCTCGTTACGCAGAAAACTTTGTTAATGTTGCTCGTAGTTTGCGACCCATTGATATCGTTGAAACCACGAAAGTTACAGGACATATGACCCCTGTGGGTATTGCTTTAGCAGAACCAGAAGTCAACACCAAGTTAAGATACAAAAATCAAATCATTAAAGTGGATGCTTTTCCTGTAGGAACGAGTCCCCAAAATATTTTAGATGTTTTACACACCCCAGAAGCTGAGGCTAAAATTAAAGAAATTAAAGATACTTTCCCCGATCGTAAACTAATTATTGCAGCCGGTCGGGTGGATTATGTTAAGGGTAATAAGGAAAAATTAGAGGCGTTTGAACGTTTATTAGATCGTCGTCCTGAGTTGCATGGTAAAGTTAACTTTATCGTAACCTGTGTGCAAGCAGCCTCAGGAATGCAAGTTTATCAAGAAGCGCAACGGGAAATTGAGTATTTAGTGGGTAAAATTAACGGACGTTTTGCTACTTTTGATTGGGTTCCCATTCGCTTGTCTACTCAGCCTATTCCGTTGTTAGATTTATTCTGTTACTATAAAGCGGCCGATATTTGCTGGACGACCCCTTTAAGAGATGGTTTAAATTTAGTGGCGAAAGAATACATTGTCGCCCATGAAGGGAAAGATGGGGTATTAGTATTATCTGAGTTTGTTGGGGCTGCTATTGAACTTCCTCAAGCTATTTTAACTAATCCTTACTCCATTAAATTAATGGATGAAGCCATTGATAAAGCGTTAGATATGTCTCCGGAAGAACAACAGGAAAAAATGGCGAAGATGTACGAAACAGTGACTACCTACGATGTTAAATATTGGTCTGACCGTCTCTTGAACTACTTTGCTAATATGACCCGTGAATTTGTTGATGAAAAAGAACCAGCGTTAAACTAATAAATTAATTTAATTCCGTGTTTTTTCCCTACTTTGAGATGTAGGGATTTTTTCTTATAATAAAGAAATATAGCAGTTCCCATACTTGTGAAGTACAAACTCTTCTAATTTTAGGAGTTAGGAGTTCGGGAGTTAGGAGTTCGGGAGGGCAGGCTTCGCCCGATGCTCCCCAGCAGGAGTTCAGAAGTTGAATAGAAGTGTACCTCATGAGTCCAGGAAATGCTATAAGCGTTTTTTTGTTTAACATACTACTATATCAATCAACCTAAAAATTATGATTTCATCCTTAGAAAATCCTCAAAAAAATTCAGAAGAAATAACGAATCAAAAAAACACAGAAAACCCATCAAATCAAGAACCGATTTTATGTCCCCATTGTAAGCGAACAGCGAGTAATGGCATTAAATGTAAAGGAATTTGTGTGGCTGATGATGATTATTAATTAATTAATTATTTATTTCAAGAATCAAAGATCGTTAATTTAAGTGTTATTTCCATGACTTTGGGGTGCGTTTTTGACGTACCTTTTTTTATAAGTTATTCCATTCATCTAGTGTCAACTGAGCCTGATTAACAATAATATTATAGAGTGTTCCTTTAGGAATATCCTTACTATGTACAGGTAAAACCACCATTCGACCATCAGAATGCTTTAAAACTAAATGACTTCCTCGTTGATGGTGTTCGATGAATCCTAATTTTTTTAATTTTCGTAAAGCTTTTCTTGCAGTAATTGATGATAGACTTTTACTCATCAGACTAACTCAACCACTAGCATTGTTCCTGTTGATTTTTTAGCAGAAATAGGGAGAGGTAAACCATCTATCTTTAAAGCTTCTAAATAAGCTAAAACCGCTTCAGTTACGTTTTTTTCTGCTTCAGCAAAATCTTTCCCAAAAGATGAAATATAATTTAAGTCTGGCACAGTGGCAATAACCGAATTGGTTTCAGAATCAAAGCTATACTCTATGGAGAACTCAAAGCGATTCATTATTTTAATCCAAAACTTTATTACTTTATTTTCATTATTTTAACGTATTTTTCTGAAAAATTAATTGAGTGATTGCATTATAAAATAAATATGTCAATTTTTATGTAAAAAGTTTATGAACTAATTTTTATATTGATTAACTTTTATCAAAAGACTCAGATAATTGACACTAATTACTGATACGGTATTAACTGGTTGAGTTCACTAATACAGGAGCAAATCATGGCAATTATCGAAAATCATCAACACATCTATGGTGGTGTTTGGCCCGACGGGACTATGTGGTTCGGTGAAGATTTCCAATCCAGAAAAATTAAGGATGGAACCTATGTCATAGAATTTAAGCAACCTTTTGCCAAGATTCCTGCACCCGTTTGTACTATTAGCGGATACGAGTGGAGAACATTTGATAAGTCCATTGCAGTGATTGAAATTTGGGAAGGTGGATTCATTTGTACCACTTCCAGCCCCAAAATGCCTGAGGATGTTGCGTTTACCTTTATCGTTTTTGGTGACGTATAAACCATTAAGGTTAACCCTTAACTGCAACATTTGAACGAATTAATCAATTGTCACTATTTCGATAGGGACTAGCCATTTAAGAGGAATTATATTGCTATGGCGATTTTCAAAGATTCAGCTGGAAAAGCCACTCAACACGTCTACGGTGTCATTTCCCAAGACGGTAAAATCCTATCTGGGGAAGGTTTCCGCGCCCACAGAATTTGGTCAGGCACTTATATAATTGAGTTTGACCAACCTTTTGCGGGCCCACCAGCGGCGATTTCCACCATTTATGGGAATGAATGGGTATCATTTGACAAGTCTATTGCCATTGTTGAGCTTGACTCACGTTACTTTGTTCCGGTTAGCTCATCCATGGACAGACCGGAAGATTGTGCATTCACATTTATTGCTTTTGGTCACATCTAATGTCTGATAGTATCTTCTGGACTTGTTGAGGAGATACTAAAGTATTAGCGCATAAAATACCAGAAGCAGCAACTGAAGCAAGACCAATACTTTATACCACTACGGGAAAAGTAAAAGTAGATTATGATGCTATTTCAGCTTTTCCGAGTTTCCTAAACTTTTTTTGCGTATAAAGAAGAATCTCCCGTTAAGCTGAGGCTATAACGGGAGATTGTCAATTTCTATAACCACACTCGATGGGAAAGCAACAACCAAAATATAATAAAGATAAACTCACCACAAAAAATTATCTATGCAGTGGAATTCATCTCTGATTCAAGAAAAAATTAGCTTTAAGTTTAAAAACCTCGATCTACTTTTTCTTGCCTTAAGTGATCCTTCCTATGGAAAACAAATTAATCAGCCTGAAAGTGATAATCAACGGTTAGAATGTTTAGGAGAAACTTTACTAGCTTTGATTATTATTGATTACTTATATCATCATTTTCCTTACTTACCTATTAGTAAAATGACGGCTTTACGGGATAAACTGTTAGAGAAAGAAAGATTAACCAATCTCTGGTTTAGTTTAGGATTAGGGGAAAGTTATCCTTTTCTAGATGTTAGAGAAGAAAGACATATTTTGCGGATTAAACAAAGTAATCCTTTTGAAAAATCTCTCAAAGCATTAGTGGGAGCTATTCATGTTGATCGAGGATTTTCTAACTGCTATAATTGGGTTAATAAACAGTTAATTGCTCCTTTATTAGAAAGACATCAAAAAGATGATAAAGAACGAGTCACTCCTGAGAAACAGTTAAATCTTTTAGGACAGACTGTATTCAAAACAGTTTCTTTTGATTATTTGTATCGTCTTTTACCTTGTGTTGATCCAGGACGATTAAAAAAATTATCTAAAACCTTAATCTCCAAAAAACAACAGACAGAATATCTTAATAAATTAACAACAGAAGATTTGGAAATTATCACGACTGAACAAGATAAAATTTTGAAAAATTCCTTTCCCTTTTTACTGGGTGCTATGTTTATTCATTTTGATAATGAAAACCCTAAAACTCGCTACCGAAATAGTCGAAAATGGTTCAGAGAAAACTGTGTTAATGAAGACGAAGTGTTATACGACGCGATCGCTTTATTACTTAAAGATGGCATTCCTCAAAAATGGATTATTCGTGAAATTTTAGGTTACAAAGGGAAAAATTATAACCAGGGAAGAGAGCGATTTCATGAACTCATGGATCAAAGTGGTGCTACAATTATTAGTACCGAAGAAGAATAACGAAATTCAGATTTAACAAATATCAGAGAGTGTTTGTTAAAGGAACATTAAGAAACAGTTTTGTAGGGTGGGCAAAGTTTCCTACTTTATGGGGAGTTCAGATCAATCTCTCAATTTGCCCACCCTACCGTCTTAAGATTTTATTTATAAACAGTCTCTCAGATAGTATCTTTTCCACTTGTTGAGGAGAGACTAACGTATTAGCACACAAAATACCAGAAGCAGCAACCGCAGGAACCCCAATACCGGGTAAGGTACTATCTCCCACTCGATAAAGTCCGGAGATGGGGGTATGACAACTGGGAAACAGTCCATTTCCTGCTGCGATCGCTGGACCATAGGTTCCCTGATAACGACGAAGAAAACGACTATGGGTTAAAGGGGTTCCAATTAATTCTAAAACCACTCGTTGACGAATATCAGGAATCACCTTTTCTAACGCTTTATAGAGAGTTTGCGATCGCTGTTTTTTCTTGTTTTCATAGTCTGCATTTTTTTCCCATCCTTCGTAGGGTTCTAAGGTATAAGCATGAACTACATAATGACCCTCTGGGGCTAAATTTTTATCCCACACCGAAGGAATAGAAATCATACAAGTATTTCCAGGAACGGTAATATCTTTGCTACTATCATGAACAACCACATGATGACCCGTTAAATTATCTAAACCATCGGCTTTTATTCCTAAATGAAGGTGCATAAAACTTTCAACTGCTGGGGTTTTCAGTTGTTCTTTTCGATAACTTTTGGGTAAATCTTCTGGGTTTAAAAGATGGTTATATGTGTCCCAAAGTGTAGCATTAGAAATAACAGTAGGTGCATTAATCATATCACCTTTTTTAAGTTTAATTACCGCGACTTTACCCGATTTGATAACTATTTTATCTACGTGAGAATTAAGATATAATTCTCCTCCATGTCGCTTAAACCCATTAATCAAACCATCGATAATAGCTGCACTTCCCCCGACAGGATATTCTACCCCTGCACGGGTTCTTTCTCCAAGCATAAAAGCAATTTCTGGAGCAACGGTTCCTTTGGCTTTTAATCCTGAGAGTAAAAAACATTCAAGATCAATTAAACGACGCACCCAAGGATCTTTAACGGTTTTATCCATCACATCTCCTGCTGATCCGCTCATTATTCCCACTTGAAATAAACTTTTAATTAGGGAAGGAAAATAACGAGTTAGTAGGACAGGAAACAATTGCCAATCTGACCGTAAAGCAATAGTTGGAATATCTTTTAAGCAGTCATATAAAGCTAACATTTTCGACTCAAATGCAGCTAATTCTTTAGCCCCTTGGGGCGTAATTTGAGCCACTGCTTGACGGTACTTTTCTAAATCGCTAAAAACAGGGAATTTACCTTCTGGAAAATGATAATGACCAAGGGGATCATAGGGAATAACTTCTAGAGATTCTCCTAAACTATCTAAGACTTGTTTTAAAGGATTAAGAGAGGGTTTATCATTACCTAAACCGCAGTAAAAAGAGGGACCTGAGTCAAATATAAACCCTTGACGGGTGAAAGTATGAGCAGCCCCACCAGGGATAGAATGGCTTTCAAAAATGGCAACTTTTTTACCATATTTTGCCAATAAAGCCCCTGCGGTTAAGCCACCAATTCCACTACCAATTATAACAACATCAAAATTCATTCTTGAACCATTATGTAGGTTTATAGGTTTAGAAAAGCTAAACCTCTAGGAAGTCTTAAAATAGTAAGCATTCACCTATCAGCCCTCAGCCATCAGCTTAAACTGACATCTTGCACCAAAACAAATAAACTTAATAACCATAAAAAAGCAATTAATTGTTAATAAGTTAGCATCAAAATGAAACACTATTGTCTATT
>JASJDW010000278.1 GCA_030064955.1 Crocosphaera sp. | reverse complement strand
TATAGCATTTCCTGGACTCATAAGGTACACCTAATATTCAACTTCTGAACTCCTGACTCCTGAACTCCTGAACTCCTGACTCGGAGACTTCTGAACTCCTGACTTCTGAACTCCTGAACTCCTGAACTCCTGAACTCCTAAACTCCTGAACTCCTGAACTCCTGAACTCCTGAACTTGTGACTCCTAAAACCAGAAGACTTTGTCCCTCACAAGTATGGGAACTGCTATATTACGAAATATCAACTTCTCTTATAATTATTGTTTAAAATCAATGCGATCGCCTCCACTTTGGCACGTTACCCTTATCTTAATCATCGGTATTTTGTCTGTTTCTTCTACGGCAATTTTTATTCGTCTTGCATTACAAGCTTCGGGAAAATTGGGACTGGAATTTAGTCTTTTTTTGGCAGCATCTCGTTTAATTATTGCTTCAATTGTGTTTCTTCCTGCTTGGAAAACTGTTGTTAAGAATAAAGCAAGTTCTAAAGCTTATTATTATGCCATTGCTGCGGGGTTTTCTTTAGCGTTTCATTTTGTTTGTTGGATCACTTCTTTATCGTTTACTTCTATTGCTGCATCCACTACTTTAGTTACGACTACTCCAATTTGGGTGGCTCTTTTATCTTGGCTTTGGTTAAAAGAAAATCTGAAAAAAGTGACAATTTTTGGGATTATTATTGCTTTATTGGGGGGGATTTTAATTGCGTTAGGAGGCAATGATACTAATAGCGCATACAGTCAACCTATGTTGGGTAATATGTTAGCTTTAATGGGAGCTTGGTTTGTCAGTTTATATTTAATTTTGGGTAAAATTTCCCAACAACAAGGATTAAAAATAAGCAGTTATAGTGTTGTGGTTTATACAACGGCTGCTATAATTCTTTTTCCTTTACCTTTGATCTTTGGTTCGGGTTATACCAATTATCCTAACTCTGTTTATTTTTACGTTCTTTTAATGGCTATTTTTTCACAATTAATTGGTCATACCAGCATTAATTGGTCAGTGCGTTGGCTGTCTCCTACTTTAGTCACTTTAGCTATTTTATTTGAACCAATTGGTTCTAGTTTTTTAGGATTTATAATCTTTCAAGAAATTCCCTCAATATTAGTGTTAATAGGGGCAATTATTATTTTAGTTGGGGTTATTATTGCTGTCATTAGTTCTCAGGATAAGGATAAATTAGCTTAGCGTTACCCTGTAAGATATTGATGCTTATTTCTAAAGCTTCTTGTCCTTTTAAATCTCCATCATTAACTGCTTCTTCTAAGACTTCTGCTAATAATTTTCGTCCCCATTTTGCCCCTAAATAATACAATTCTGGAATATTATGAGCATCGGAAGAATATAAAATTTTTGTGGTAGGTGCTAATTCTAATAATTCTTGTAATACTTGTTTCATTCCTTGGATACTTAAGAAAGGAATAGCTAAACCAAAATCTAGATAAACTTGAGGGTAAACGGAGGCTAAGTATCCGGCTTCTTTGCTATAAGGATAAGCAGCGTGCAACAAGATAATAGGAACCTGTTGCCAACGAGGATTTTCTAACAGTTGACGTAAACATAATGGGTTACTGAATCGCAAATCTAAGTCGCGATCGCCAAATCCTGTATGAAACTGAATCGGTAGTTTATTTTTAGCAGCAATATCTAAGGCGATACCCAGTAAAAAGTCAATTAAAATTTTATCTGTTAATCTAATTTTTTGATTATCACAGTCTTGTTTAATTTGTCTAAACCGTAGTTCAGCCGTTGCTTTGGGGATAGACTCAATGGTTAAACCACTCCGATAAGCAGCAATACTTTTTAATCCTATTACCTCAGAAGATTTTGATTCTATTCTTTGTCTAAACTGCTCTAAAAATAGATCAAATTTGTCTACAGTATTGATTAAATTTTCTGCTAAGTATTCTAATCTAATTAATCGAAAAACTGAGGTAAACTGTTGATGCCATTGCCAAGGAAAAATGGAATCGGGTAAAAACCCATCATCTAAAAAAATGCTCTCTAAATTAGCATTCTTGAAACATTTTTGGGTTAATTTTTCTATTCCTAATGTTTGACGAGTTTCCATAATCGATTCTTGTATAGGATCGCAGTTTAATAACTCGCCAATATCTCTTAAACTTCGTCTCAAAAATAATGTATGATGAGCATGATAATTCAAAATTTCAGGATCATTTCCTTCAGTAAATGCAGCAGTATAAGTTGCATTGTTTACCCATTTCGGTTGTAATAAATTATGACAGTGATGATCGATCGCTGGAATTTCAAAAATATCTTTTTTAAGTACCATATTTTCTCTATTTTTTAACAATTTTACTTTAACTGTTAGTCGTGAGACGAGAAATCACTGAATAATTAAATAATTTATTATCATATGAATAATGTATTGTCAAATACTTGCAAGAATAATTTACATTTGTTAACATAGTATTACAGAAGCTGTTAACAGTCTTTTGTGACTGATAGTTATGGAGTGATTGGTTATGGATAAGTACAAATACATAAAGGCTACTTCTTCAAAGAAACAAAAACATGAAGGAATGAGTTTATTAGCTCTATTATTCTTTATGATGGGAGCAGTTAATGTTTATGGCCATTTACAAGGTAGTGATAACCAAGTGACTACCACTAACGATAATGACATGAGTGGTTTATTGAAAGTGGGTGTTTTTGCTATGTTTTTAGCAGCAGCTATTGAACTTTTTGTCATTTAACCTCATCTTTGAACTAAAATTATTAATGAAAAAATTATCATAAGGGGGTAAAGAAACCTATGGACACTGTATTCTTTACTCCCTCTGTCGTATGTTAATTTTCAGGTTTTGTAAACCCATAATTTTCAAAGACTGCTTGAGCTTTTTCTTCCAATAAGAAATCAACAAACTTTTTCGCCTCTTCAGAATTTTTGCTTTCTTTAATTACAGCAACGGGATAAACAATAGGGGAATGAGATCCTTTAGGTGCAGTATCCGTTACTGTTACTTTATCAGAAATTTTAGCATCGGTACTATAAACAATACCAGCGTCAACGTTTCCTGTTTCTACGTAGAAAAGAACTTGACGAACATCCTTTCCATAAACTAATTTTGGGGTTAACTTATCGTAGGACTTTAGTGAAGTTAACACTTCTTTTCCGTATTGTCCAGCCGGTACGCTATCGGGATCACCCAAAGCAATTTTATCTAAATTTGCAGTGGGTAAGCTTTCAAATGTAACTGATTCTTGGCTATCTTTGGGCGTAACTAAAACAACATTATTTTCTAATAAATTTTTACGAGTTTCTGTTAATAGTAAGTCTTTTTGTTCCAGTGCATTCATCTGTTTGGGTGCAGCAGAAATAAAAATATCTGTAGGCGCACCCTGTTCAATTTGTTGTTGTAAAGAACCCGATGAACCAAAATTATAAACAATATCTATATTAGGATTTTCTTGTTGATAAATAGGTTTTACTGCTTTCATGGCATCTTGTACACTAGAAGCAACCGACACAGTTAAATTAACTTTAGAAGCATCTTGTTGATTAATATTAGATGCAGTACAAGCTGTCACAAAGGTAGCTAACGTTAAGGCAAGAAATAGTTTTCTTTTCATGGCTTGTTAATGTTTAAAGTTAGACAAAATTGTCTTTAACTAAACATCATGGTAAAAGCAATTATTAAAAAGAGTGTATAAAATTAAGAATAGTTTAATATCCTGATTTTTTACCAAAATTGTCAAATAAAAAATTGAAACCTAAGTTCATTAAGTTTCAAATAGAAGTTATCGATTGGTTAAGTTATTAATGGATTTGTATCATGAAGATAGAAGATTTATAATTGATTCAACTCCCAACATAAGATCATTAGCCTTAATAATAGCATAAGCTTTTTTTTCTTCACTTAATGCTAAAGATTCAGCAGACTCTTTAGTAATCATCCCACTAATTTCTACTCCTGGAGCAAGTTCTATGTAGGATTCGTAGAGAGAGCGTTTTGTCAGGTGGGCAAAGTTTTCTACTTTATGGGTAGTTAAAAAAAGTCTCTGATTTGCCCACCCTACTGTTTTAAGATGTAGTTTATAATCTAGTTAGTTCAAAAGTTACATCTTTTTATATTGTGATATCAAAATTAAAGTAACAGAATACACAGTTAAAAATTAATTAAGTTTTGAAACAGTAGCAAAAACCTACATTAAACTAAATAAAAAGCGAAATTAGACTATCTCAAAAGCATAGGGTTAATAACGCTCTGAATAAAGGGTTATCAGTTTGTCAACAATTGCTGATTTTAGACTTATGACTAAGCCAAACTCACCGCTTCATTCAGTTAAGTCATTGTACTTAATGATTGTGAATCAATTGAGGAAGCAAAAACAAAAAAGAGCTTAAGGTTTTCTCTTAACCCGTTAATAACCCTGAAAATACTAACAACAAACTTTTAACCCATAAATAAAAGCAAGGAAGGTTCAATATGCTAAAAATCGCAGTTCCAAAAGAAAGTGACTTAGGAGAATTGCGAGTTGCCCTCGTTCCTGATATTGTCGCCCGCTTTATTAAGCTAGGGTTTGAAGTATTAGTGCAGTCCGGTGCCGGCCAAGGCGCACACTTTACCGACAGCGAATACGAAGCAGCCGGGGCTACCATTATCAACTCAGCCAAAGAACTGTGGGAGTCTGGGGATATTCTCCTCAAAGTTGCACCTCCAGGGGAACAACAAGGAGAAGAGGAAATGAACTGGTTAAAACCCGGTTCTACCTTAGTTAGTTTCCTCAACCCTTTGGCCAACCCCGAATGTATCGAAGCTTTGGCACAACGGAAAATCAATGCCTTTAGCATGGAGATGATCCCCCGTACCAGTCGCGCCCAAAGCATGGATGCGCTATCATCTCAAGCAAATATTGCCGGCTATAAAGCAGCCTTGATCGCCGCAGCTTCCTTACCCCGTCTTTTCCCCATGATGACAACTGCTGCCGGAACCATTCCCCCAGCTAAAGTGTTAGTTATTGGTGCAGGGGTCGCCGGGTTACAAGCGATCGCCACTGCGAGACGGTTAGGTGCCGTTGTAGAAGCCTTTGATGTACGCCCTGCGGTTAAAGAAGAGGTGCAAAGTGTAGGGGCTAAGTTTATTGAGATCCCCATCGAAGAAGACACCGCCACCAGTCAAGGTTACGCCAAGGAAGTTGGGCAAAGCACACAAGAAAAGATTCGTCAAGTGCTAACGGAACATATTAAAAAATCCGATGTGGTCATCACCACTGCCCAAGTGCAAGGGAAACGCGCCCCGTTGATCGTTACCGAAGAAATGGTGGGCGAAATGAACTCAGGGGCTGTGATCGTGGACTTAGCCGCCGGACAGGGTGGTAACTGTGCTTGTACCGAAGCCGGTAAAGACGTTTACTACAACGGTGTCACCATTATTGGCCCATTGAACTTACCCGCTACCTTACCGGTAGACTCCAGTAAAGTGTACGCCAAAAACCTCTTAACCTTGGTGAAATATTTGGTTAAAGACGGTGCCATTGACTTCAACTTTGAAGACGACATCGTAGGCGGAACTTGCGTCACCTACGGAGGAGAGATCCGCAACGATCGCATTAAACAAGCGTTAGCGACTTTAGTTCAAGCCTAGCAATGGAGTAATTTATGACAACTGGATTATTAATTGGTTTAGTGGTGTTCGTCTTAGCCTCTTTTGTGGGGTTTGAGGTGATCAACAAAGTCCCTCCCACCTTACATACTCCCCTGATGTCTGGGGCCAATGCTATCTCTGGTATTGCGGTAGTTGGGGCGTTACTGATCGCTGGACCCAAAGAATGGAACATTACCGTCATTTTAGGGTTAGTGGCTGTAGTTTTAGCAACGGTGAACGTGGTGGGTGGCTTTTTAGTGACCGATCGCATGTTGCAAATGTTCAAGAAGAAAGGAGCATAATTAAACATGAACGATACCTTATGTACTGACGTTCTGTCTGGTTTAACCACCGGCATAGAACTGACCTACTTAGTGGCTGCGGCCTTATTTATTGTCGGTTTAAAACAGTTAGGATCACCTGCTACTGCCCGTCGAGGCAACATTATCGCTGCGGTGGGGATGTTCTTTGCTATTATTGCAACTTTAATTAATCAATCGGTGATCAACTACCAGATGATTCTGGTTGGGGTGATCATCGGATCTATTATTGGGGCGATCGCTGCTCAAAAAGTAGCCATGACAGCCATGCCCCAAATGGTAGGTATTTTCAACGGTTTAGGGGGTGCAGCCAGTGCCTTAGTTGCTGTTGGAGAGTTTTGGCGGTTATTAGACGCAGGGCAAGGCATTCCTTTTGATGCAACGTTAGTGGCTATTTTAGGGGTGTTTATCGGTGGTGTTACCTTAACTGGTAGTTTACTTGCCTTTGCCAAGTTACAAGGGTTAGTCAGTGGTTCTCCTGTTACGTTTCCCCTACAACAACCGTTCAATATTCTTCTCTTCTTATCCTTCCTCGCAGGAAGTGTTTACCTATTCATCGACCCCACTAACGCAGCTGTATTTTTAGGGTTAGTGGGTTTATCCTTAGTGTTTGGGGTATTATTCGTCCTACCTATTGGTGGTGGCGATATGCCTGTGGTTATCTCCCTGTTAAACTCTTTCTCAGGGTTAGCTGCTAGTGCTGCCGGTTTCATCCTGATGAACAATATGCTCATCGTCGCTGGTGCGTTGGTGGGTGCATCCGGTATCATCTTAACGGAAATCATGTGTAAAGCCATGAACCGTTCTTTACTGAGCGTTTTATTCGGTGCCTTTGGTAGTGCCGGTGGAACCGTTGCCGGTGGTTCTAGTGATGGAACGGATAAAACCGTACATTCCATTGATCCCGAAGAAGGAGCAATGATGTTGGGTTATGCCCGTTCTGTGGTTATTGTACCTGGGTATGGTATGGCAGTAGCACAAGCACAGCATACCGTTAGAGAGTTGGCTAACCAACTAGAAAAAATGGGCGTAGAAGTTAAATACGCTATTCACCCCGTTGCTGGAAGAATGCCTGGTCACATGAACGTTTTACTCGCTGAAGCGAACGTTCCTTATAACCAGTTGCATGATATGGACGACATCAACCCTGAGTTTGAACAAACTGATGTTGCGTTGGTTATTGGGGCGAATGACGTGGTTAACCCTGCTGCGAGGGCAGATCAAAGTAGCCCTATTTACGGAATGCCTATTTTAGAAGTGGATCGCGCCCATCATACCATTGTTATTAAGCGTGGTTTAAGTACCGGGTTTGCTGGTGTAGATAACCAGTTATTCTACGATGATAAAACCATGATGCTGTTTGGTAGCGCACAAGATATGGTGTCTAAGTTAGTGTCTGAAGTTAAGCAACTGTAATTGTTTTACCTCAGTTCAATAACTAATGTTATACCTCCCTTTTTATTAATTGGGAGGTATAATTATGAATGAGAAGGTCTGATGTTCTTTGAATACGACGATGCTAAAAGTTGCAGCAATAAAGATAAACATGGCATTGATTTTGTAGAAGCGCAAGCTCTTTGGCTAGATGAAAAACGCCTTGAAATTGCTGCCCGTTCTAGTGATGAGTCAAGATGATTTGTTTTTGCTAAAATTGATGATAAATATTGGACGGCTGTGATTACATACAGAGTTCAAAGCATAAGAATTATTTCAGTGAGACGTTCTAGAGATGAGGAAAAGCAAAGTTATGAACAACAAAGACAACAAACCTGAAAAACCTTTAATTAGTGCTGAAGAGTTAGATAAAATTTTTGATGAAGGGGAAGAAGATATTATCGAATATCTTGATTTTAGTACAGCCCATCGTCCAGGTTTAGAGGAGAATAATATTAATATTGCTCTTCCCGAATGGATGATTAATCGAATTGATTTAGAGGCAAAACGTTTGGGAATTAGTAGTCAGCTAGTTATCAGAAATTGGCTGACCGAAAGACTGGATAAACACAATATTTAAACTTTTATTGTATATAAAGAAATGAAAACTTTAAATGAAACTGATCTTAAAAATCTCTATGAAAGTGATGAACATTTATGGCTGGAAGAAAGCATAAAATTGCTTAAAAAAAAACGTTTCAATGACTTAGATATTGATCATTTAATTGAGGAATTAGAAAGCTTGGGTAAACGTGACAAAAACCGAGTTAGTAGCTTTTTAGAACAAATTATTAGACATTTATTATTGTTGCAATACTGGGAAGCAGAAAAAGAGAGAAATAAAAATAATTGGCGTGCAGAAATACAAAGTTTTCGCACTCAGTTAAGAAAATATTTGACCACTAATCTACAAAATTACTTAATAGAAGAATTTGATACTATTTATAATGATGCTTTAGATTATGTACAAGAAAAAACAGGATTTAATGTTGATTTTCCTGAAAAATGCTCTTATACCCTTGAAGACTTATTAAATAAGAAATGGTTTCCTAATAAAGATTAATTTTTTCTAACTTGTCCAAAACCTCTTTTTGTAAACTGGTAGACCATCGATATTTAAAGCTTTCATGTTGATATCTTTTTTTTTGAAACATTAATTCATAGAAAAAGTAATCGTTTATCATTGTAACAGTTATTATCTCATTAAAGTTCATAATCTATGCAAATGAAAGGTGCTATGAACAACATCCGTGCAAAGTATCTGTTGGAGAACTTGCCAAATTTTATGTGTGCGGAGTAGTCAAACAATGGATTTAACTGTTGCGACTCGATTAGCGATCGCCTTAATTTTGGGTCTAATTATTGGCATAGAACGGGGTTGGAAGACCCGTGAAACCCCTGATGGTCTGGGAGATGGGGGGATTCGTAACTTTGGTTTAAGCGGGCTATTTGGGGGCATTGCTGCGGTCTTAGCGGATAAATGGGGGATGGTGATCCTAGGGATGATTTTTTTAGGATTATCTATTCTCATCACCACTTCTTATGTCCTAACAGCGCGAAAATCAAAAGATTACGGAACAACTACAGAAATTGCTCTGTTGATGACTTTTAGTTTAGGGGCTATGGTGGTTAGTGGTTGGATGATAGAAGCGGTAGCGATCGCAGTTATTATTGCTTGGTTATTGGGGTTAAAAGAAGAGTTAAGTCGCTATTTATTATTATTAAAACGCCGGGAGTTAATTGCTACGTTACAATTGTTATTAATTTCCTCTGTTTTTTTCCCCCTTTTACCTAATAAGAATTTGGGCCCTTGGCAAGCGATTAATCCCCGTTCTATTGGTTTATTGGTGTTATTAATTTCAGGAATTTCTTATGTTGGTTATTTCTCGATTCGTATTTTAGGTAATAAAGTTGGTTTATTATTAACTGGTTTTTTCGGGGGAATTGCTTCGTCTACGGCCTTAACTTTAGCCTTTTCTCGTATGGCGAAAACCCGTCAAGATATGACCGTTTTATTAGCTGCTGGAATTGCATTAGCTAATGGGATGATGTCCCCCAGGTTATTAATCGAAATTATGGTAGTTAATCGTCCTTTAGCCCAACAATTAATGATACCATTGATTGTATTAGCAATTATCCCGTTAATTTGTGCTGGTTTATTAGTTTGGCGGTTATCTCCTCCGAAATCAATGACTCCTGTTAAGTTATCAAATCCAGTAGAATTAGGGGCTGCTTTACAATATGCTGCTTTATTAGCTATTTTATCTATATTAGTTCATGCTGCTCAAAGTTGGTTTGGAGATAGTGGAGTTTATCTATTATCAGCTATTTCTGGCCTAGTTGATGTGGATGCAGTTGGCATTTCTTTAGCAAGGGCAGCTAATGATACCATGGCCTCACAAGTTGCTATAATTGGTACTTTATTAGCAGTAACCATGAATACCATAGTTAAAGTGGGAATGACTGCTATAATTGGGGGGAAACAATTAGCTTATTGGTGTGGTGGGATTCTTTTTAGTTCCCTAGCATTAAGTATAATAATTATGTCGTAAGC
>JASJDW010000277.1 GCA_030064955.1 Crocosphaera sp. | reverse complement strand
AAGGCTTCTACTAAGAAGAAAACCACCCGTAAAACCACCAGTAAGACTAAGAAAACGACAACAAAACGGACGACTAAGAGTAAGACAAGTACCGCTAAAAAAACAGATTCATAAGTCTGATGAATGTTTGTATTTGTAGCAGTGTAAACAGAGATTATGACATTATTGTAGGGTGGGCATTGCCCACCCTACTGAGTTTTGTACTAAATAAAAACTAGAAGTGAAATAAGATAATGGTTAACTTTTCCAAAAGATTACAAGTTTTTATTTCTTCTACTTATTTAGATTTAATTGAAGAACGACAAGCTGCTGTAGAAGCTATTTTAGAAGCACAACATATTCCAGCTGGGATGGAATTATTCACCGCCGGCGATCAGTCTCAATGGGAAGTTATTAAACATTGGATCGATCAATCTGATGTTTATTTATTAATATTAGGGGGAAGATATGGCAGTATCGATAAAAAAACAGGAAAAAGTTATACTCATCTTGAATACGAATATGCGTTAGAAAAAGGAATTCCTCTTTTTTCTTGTGTTCTTAGAGATCCTGATAAAAGAGCAATGAATAAGGGAGATATTAATAAATATTTAGAACGAGATAACCCTGCTCAATATAGAGAGTTTAAACAGTTAGTGACCTCTAAAATGGTTAGGTTTTGGGAGAATTCAGAGCAAATAAAAACATCAATTATTTTAACTTTAAATGAGTTTCAACAACGACCTAATATGATAGGTTGGATTCGGGGTGATCAACAACAAGACTTCTCTGTTCTTCAGGAACAAATCAATGATGTAAATTTTAAGAATAAAGCACTCGAATGGATGCTATCAACTCAAAGCAAAAACCATCAGGAAAAACTTGTTAAAATTGAGGATTCTTATCAACAGCAAAAACAACAATTAGAAAAATCTTATCAAAATAAAATTAACAAACTACAACAACAATTAAACGAAAAAGAATCAAGAATTATTGAACTACAAGAAAACATAAAACAGTTACAATCTTCTCTACAAAACCCCATAACATCAGAAATAGAACTTAAAAGCGAAAAAGGAGTTGACTATACTAAACTTCGTGATCTCCTCGCAGCAGGAAAATGGAAAGAAGCAGATGAAGAAACTGATCATGTCATGCTTCAAGTAATGGGTAAAGACTATTGGGTAGATGTTACAGGGTCAAATATAGATAACTTACCCTGTGATGACCTACGGACTATTGATCAACTTTGGGTACATTATAGTAAGGGAAAATTTGGTTTCAGTGTCCAAAAAAAAATCTATGTTGATGAACTAGGAGGAACAAGAGACTATAATGAAGACATATGGCACCAGTTTTGCAATCATGTCGGTTGGAGAAAAGAAGACAGGTATGTGAATTACGAAGACCTTATCTTTGAATTGTACGATACTACTCCCATGGCACATCTCCCGCGCGTTTTTTGTGTTGTGGTTGGATTAGGGTGGGGAAAGTTGGGTATTCTGGGGTTTGTTTTGCTCCTCTCCCGCGTACAAACTTGTAACCTCTAGTACGACTCGTTGAGTAGCAATAAGCCTTATTTCTTCATGAAACAAGGTTTAAGGGATTAGTTACTAGAAGAATAATGGTAAGATAATTAATAATTATTTTTTCAAAAATTAAATATACTGAATAAAGTTTAAATCGGTAATTTAGATATTAGAGAATATAATATTAGTTTGGCAAAAGTTTACGAAAGATTAAAGATTACCCCTGAAACTTTAGTTAAGTTTTGCCAGGAAAATCAGATTAAGGAATTGGCTGTATTTGGTTCAATTTTAAGGGATGATTTTAATGAGAACAGTGATATTGATCTGTTAGTTTCTTATCAACCGACTGCTAAAAGAGGATTAATTCAAAAAATACAGATGACAGAAACATTGAAATTATTATTTAACCGTGATGTTGATTTAGTGAGCAAAAAAGCCATTGAAAATAGTCATAACTGGATACGTCGTCATAATATTTTAGATAGTGCAGAGGTGATTTATGTCGAGAGATAAATAAACTTTAGTTGATATTATAATGAATTAAGCTATAGTTAAGTATTTTAAGGTTAATCTTTGTATCAAAAATAACCCACAGTCCACTCTTTGTGCTATTAGTATAATATATGTTTGTTGTAATTATAAGTTCATAATAAAAAAATATGATCACTGAAGAAAAGCTACTAGAAAAATGGCGAAGCTTAGACATAACGAAACAAGAAAAAGTGATAGAATTTCTTGATTCTCTAGAAAAATCTAGTTCTGATGATTGTCCTTATCAACCACTTTGGGATAGCTTAGAATTATTCTCTGATGATTTTCTGGAAACTAGAGAACAGTTACCACTAGAAACAAGAGAGGTATTATTTGAATGAAATTTTTATTAGATACTAATATTTGTATCTATATTATTAAACAAAAACCCTTGGCAGTTTGGCAACGGTTTCAACGTTTACCTCCGCAAGAAATTGGAATATCAAGTATTACTGTTGCTGAGTTAAAATATGGGGTTTATAAAAGTCAGTATCCTCAAAAAAATGAAGCAGCTTTGAATCAATTTTTATCTCCGTTACAAATCGTCACTTTTGATGCGGTTACTGCTGATTGTTATGGGAAAATTAGGGCAGATTTAGAGAGAAAAGGACAAGTTATTGGGACAATGGATATGTTAATTGCTGCCCATGCTTTGGCTAACGATGTCATTATTGTGACCAATAATACTCAAGAATTTTCTAGGATTCCTTCTCTAAAATTAGAAAATTGGTTGAATTAAAGTAAACTTAAGACTTCTGTATCAATAAAAATAATCATTCTTCGCTATAAAGCTTATGGCCTTTAGGTCGAAAACTGTCAATAATTTCTTTAACCTCTTCCCAATGTTCTTCTCTAGCTTTCATTTCTTCTTTGGTGATTTCTTCTGCTTTGGTTTCTTCGATCCATTTTTTAAGTTTTTCTATCGATAGTTTATTTTTTTCGAGTTGTTCCTCTGGAGTTTTTCCATAATGTTTCATGTAAGGTTCAAAAATACTTTGATGTTGTTTTGTTTGTTGTGTCATATTTATTTACCCTGTTTTACTAATGGTTATCCCTCTTGATCTTAGATCAATTCTGCAAAATAATACTAAAAATGATATAGGAGTTCCCATACTTGTGAGGTACAAACTCTTTTAGTTTTAGGAGTTCGGGAGGGCAGGCTTCGCCTCTGCTACGCAGCAGGAGTTCAGAAGTTGAGTAGTAAGTGTACCTCATCGGTCCAGGAAATGCTATATAACAACACCCAACAGAAAAATAGAGATTGCTTAAGAGGCAAAATTAACCCTCAAAATAAACTTCAATAAAGGTTTTGCCTCCTCGCAATGACAGTTTACTTCTGTTTAAGTAAGTTGACACTAATAACAACCGTTGAACCCTACAAAAATGTGTGGATAATAATAATTAATTAGGACTATGTTACCGACCTAATGCTTCTTTAAGCATATCAACTAAGCTAGTGCCTCCCCAAATAGCCACCATAATAATAGAAGTAGAAAGAACAACAGCCAGACAACAAATTACTAAACCGCCTAAACTAATAAACCCATCGTCTTCTTGTAGTCCAAAAGCGGTTACAAAAATACCGATCGCAGGTAAAGTATTGGTCCCAGGAATGGGGATCATCATGGAAATTGACATTAAAGCGATGGCAACACCAATAATAATTCTTCCAGGAATACTGGTACAAATATAAGTCATTCTGGGACGGGTTAAGGCTTCAATTCTCTGTAACCAAGGATTCCCTTTTTTAACAAAAGCTTGGACCGTTTTTAACTTCATTGATCCTTTCATCATCTTTTCAGGAAGCCAAGGAATTTTTGCCCCTGCAATGAGTTGGATAGCTAATAAAAACATCAAAATGCCGAAAGGAATAGAATAACCCGGGGCTGGAACGGGTAAAGCAGAGGGTAAGGCCAAAATCACAAATAAAAAGCCAAAAACTCGTTCCCCTGCTAACTCCAAAATATCGATTAATTTAATATCAGAAGAGCGTTCCTCTTGAAAAAAATAACGATTTAATTCAACAGAAAGTTTTGCCATAGTAATTTTATTGAAATAGTTTAAAAAAAAGAATGAAAATAGATAAAAAAAGGGGTGGGGTTAACCCACCCCAGAGAAATCATGACAAACAAAAAGCCACAAAACTTGTGACTTTTACTCTATGGAATTAGGTTCCAACGGTCCAAGAATTGATGTACTCTTCTTGTTCAGGGGTTAAGGTATCAATTTCAATGCCCATTGCTTTGAGCTTTAAGCTGGCAATGTCTTGATCCACTTCTTTAGGAATATTGTAAATACCGGGTTCTAATTTACCCTTATTCTGTACCAAATATTCACAAGCGAGGGCTTGGTTAGCGAAACTCATATCCATTACTGCGCTAGGATGTCCTTCAGCAGCAGCTAAGTTGATTAAACGACCTTCTCCGAGGACAACAATAGCTTTACCATTGGGTAAGGTGTATTTTTGGGTAAAGTTGCGAACTTCCTTAACCTCAGTAGCTTTTGCTCCTAAAGATTGTAAATCAATTTCAATATCAAAGTGACCAGAGTTACAAACCATCGCCCCGTCTTTCATCACTTCAAAATGTTCAGGACGGATAACGTGCTTATTACCGGTTACGGTAACGAAAACATCCCCTTGCTTCGCTGCTTCGGCCATAGGCATCACGCGGAAACCATCCATCGCTGCTTCAATGGCTCTTACGGGGTCAATTTCGGTAACGATAACATTAGCACCGAGGCCACGGGCGCGCATCGCTACCCCTTTACCACACCAACCATAACCAGCGACCACAGCCACTTTACCAGCTAAAAGAACGTTGGTAGCGCGAATAATACCGTCAAGGGTAGATTGACCCGTTCCGTAGCGGTTATCAAAGAAATGCTTGGTATCAGCATCGTTAACATTCATGGCGGGGAAAGTGAGAACCCCATCCTTTAACATGGCTATAAGACGGACAATACCAGTGGTGGTTTCTTCGGTGGTACCGATGATATCTTCCATCTGATGTTGACGTTCTTTAATCAACGTTGCGACCACATCGCTACCATCATCAATGATAATGTTGGGACGGTGATCTAATGCTGTTTGAACATGACGGTGATAAGTAGCATTATCTTCCCCTTTGATGGCATAAACAGGAATACCATAATCAGCCACTAAGCAAGCAGCTACGTCATCTTGGGTAGATAAAGGGTTACTAGCAATCAGTAGAGCATCTGCACCCCCTGCTTTGAGGGCGATCGCTAAACTAGCGGTTTCAGTGGTAACGTGACAGCAAGCAGTGATACGAATACCAGCAAAGGGCTTCTCTTTTTCAAAACGCTCTGTGATTTGCCGTAAAACGGGCATTTCGCGGGCAGCCCATTCAATACGTTGTTTTCCTTGAGAGGCAAGATTTATATCTTTAATGTCGTATTGAGGTTTTGTTGGAGTTGCAACCATCTCAGAAGTTATCCTTAAATTTAGATTATGTTCTAGAAGGCCAGTTTAACTTAGTTTGACATCCTCGCACCACTAATTCCTTCCGGCTACTGCTTCATGAAACCTAGACAAACCTAGACAGACTTGCTGTTCAATTCCTGCTTCAACCAAGGGAGACGGCTCCTTCAAGTCCACAGGCGTTCACCCTTCGACTTCGCTCTGGGTTTACCGATAAGCCATCGGCATTCCAACTTTCGAGATTCTTGGAAGCGTTGAAATCCCTGTCCATAACTTGACCACAATTTTGACAACGATATACCCTTTGTTGTAAAGGCATATCCTGTATATTTCCACAGACTGAACAAGTTTTTGAACTGGGAAACCACCTATCTACTATAGTTAGTAAAAAACCAAAACATTCTTGTTTATAACTCAACAATTCTCGAAAACGATACAATCCCAAACTCGATAAGGCATCGGATAATTTGTGGTTAGCCATCATGCCTTTAACGTTTAAATCTTCTATGAGAATATGTTGATAAGTTTTAGCTAATAATGTGGTGGTTTTTTGCAGAAAATCCTCTCGAATGTTGCTGATTCTTTTATGCTTCTTTCTTAGTTTCTGGTAATATTTAATCGCATTTTTCGATGCGGATATTCCAGAACGACGGTTGCTGTGTACCTTATTCCTGTTTCTCCATTGTATTTTTCCTAGCTTGGTTTTCGCTTTTTTGATGGAAGATGGAGTCTCAAAGGTGTTTCCGTCACTAAGAGTGGCAAACGTTTTTACTCCTAAGTCAATTCCTACTCGTTTCTGACTGTGTTTCATCTCAGGTATTTTACAAGCTGAAACGGCAAAACTTACATACCATTTCCCGGCTTCTCTTGAGATAGTAAAGGTTTGAGAAACACAGTTATCAGGGATAGCTTCCTTTAATTTGAAAGTTCCCAATGTGGGAATTTTTATTTGTTTTCCCTCCTTGACCAATACCTTGCCATTAGAACTATCTACTGTAAAACTACAGTGATGTTTCTTCTTTTTAAAACGAGGTAAATTGGCTTTGCTTTGGGGATTTCGCCAACGAGAAAAAGCTTTTTTCAAGTCTCTAAAAGCATTCTGATAGATACGAGATGAATATTTATTTGTCCATCCATATTCTTCTTGTTTTTTAGTAATGTTTGTAAAGACTTTTTTGATCCCATCTAAACGTTTTGAGTCACTGCCAGAAATTTCGGGAATATCCCAAGTTGCTTTGAGTAAAGATAGTCCATGATTGTACACAAAGCGAGAAAAGCCAGCACAGCCAGCAAAAAAGCTCTTTTGTTTGTTATTTAGCTTTAATTCTCTCTTAATTGCGTACATAGATTATCCAGATTTCTCTTAACATTCTATTATATCTGAATCAAGGCTCTCCAGAATCGGCAATTTTCCTGGCCTGGGCGGAAAATCCTAGACATAATGTCTATTTATGTTTAGGATTGTCTAGGTTTTTGTCTTCTAGAAAAAGCTCTTTGCCCACCTAATTTAAGATGTCCTTTCTTAAAGCGTTTGCCCAAACAAACTTACAGATAACTCAAACTAGACAAGTATTTGAGAGTGTGTTCCAAAATTAGGCTCAACAGGGCTATTCAACTCTTACGTCGCCACTTTTGGGAGTGGCAATCCCTAACTTCAACGTAGTGAAACGAAGTAAGTTAGGGTTGTTGAATGAAGTTGATTTAGCGCAACGTCAAAGCAACTTGCTCTAACTGTGAAAGAAGGCGATCGCTTAGTCCTTCTTGATGTGCCACATTTAGCAACGCTTGAGCAGTATTGGCATTACTAATTCCTTCAGATTTGATGATCTCCTGAATTTGGGAAAACAATTCAGTTAAGGTTCCAATCTGTTGCTGGGAAATGGCTTCATGAATCAGTTGGGATAGTTCTTCCTTCTGTTGTGGGTTCATTACGCAACCTCCTTGTCTAATTGACAATTAGGTTGGTAGGTTACATAATCAAACCGCCAATCGGGGTCAAAAGACATCTCGTAGGGTTCAACATCAGAGTCTAAGGGTAATACCTCGAAAACTATACCTCGTTGAGTATATTTTGGTTCGGAATAGACCTGTAGGGTTTGACCAAGGTGTTCGATAATATCCCCTTGGGTTAAGCAGTCGGCATAGATTTGATCCTTGCCACCAAAGTTGATAATGCGATCTGAATGCGGAACTGTAGCTGATGTTGTGACATCAACTTTGATTTGAGTTAACATGGTTTTATTAGCCCCTCCTTGGGGCGTTTAGGTTTTAAGAAAAGCGATCGCTTACCGCCTAAAGTTCACGATCGCTTTTCTTATGTTTTTAGTATGACAACTGCTTGTCAGTTTGTCAACACATTAGTTAACTGTTACAATGATAATCAATGAAACATAATGAGGATAAAGTTATGACCGCTTGTGTAATGAGTAGAACTTATATAGATATTGGACAATGGTGGCCAAAAGGAGAAGATGGAAAGCTCTTATCTGTTTATGCCGTTCATAAAACAATTGAAGGGACAGAAAATGAGGTTAGTCGGCACACCCTAACTAGAGCTAGAGATGGCAAGCTAGAGAAAGCCGATATTAGTAATTTAAGGGCTTTGTCTCGAATTTGCTCTTCATGGACTGGTAAAACTATAAAAATTGATGATTTAGTCAGAGAGGAATAATAATATTAACCCTTCAACCTCTTGATATTTCATTCTTACAGTTTTGTTTTGATAACTGAAGTCATCAACAATAAAAGTCAAAAAAGTAAAATAAGGTAAACCCTAAAAGCATGAAACATATAGATTCACCACAGCACGTACAGGCTTCGCCTACGAGCGGCAAAAACAGGACTTCACAAGAATCAATCAATATTTCTTATAGAGATCGAGATATTATTTTTTCATCTGATTTAAGCGGATTTGACTTAAAAATTTATCTATTCCTATTGTCAGAAGACAATCCTTCAAGCTCTGAGTTAGTAACGGATGAAGCGTTTAAGGCGATCGCTAAATTATCGTCATTCGATTTGTTGCCTGACTGGTTTACAAAAAAATACCTTCCTTACTCAAAATCAAGAGATTGGACAATGATTATTAATCGGGGGGGATTAGATTCAGATTTAATTACTTGTGTTGATCAACTGTATGACTCTCTTACCAGTGAAGATAGTTTACTGAAAGAAATTGAGTCTATTCCTGTTAACAAAAATGAGTTCATTAAAAATATTTTAAACACAGGACTATGGAAAGGAAATAATTGTTTTATCTGGTCGCATGATCATCCTGAATTTGAACCCTGTATGTTTCCTCCTGGTTGGTCGCAAAAATACAATATTGTTCCAACTTTCATTACTAGACGCTAAAATGAATCTTAACCCTATCTACTCTTTTAGATAGGGTTAAGTAATGCAACAAAATTACATGGAGTTTTTCATTATGTCAATTATAGCAATTACTTCCGCAAACAACAACAACACCAATTTCTCTCAAACAAAGATCAGAAATAATAAGATTACTGGTCAATTTTATGCAATTCAAGAGCAAGAAATTAAGGATATGAGACGAGAGGGATTTGTCACAACAACTGGCTATGTCCATCAAATTTTAAGATTTTTGAATCCTTATTTTGACAAGACCCTACACATTAACGTCCCCAAATTCTTAAAAAAATGGGGCATTGCTAAATCGTCATTTCACAAAGCGATCGCCAAACTGGCAGAACTAAAAATTATTACTTTAGGTAGCGATGATGAGATTGTTTATGTTCAACGCTCAGATCAGAAAAATTTGTCTCAGAACGAGATGTCTCAAGAAAGAAATGGATTAAGCAACCAAGAAAAAAATAGCTCAGAACAGAAAACAGTGACTCAAATTCAAAACGATTTGTCTCAGATGTTAGACAAGCCTATATATAAAGATCCCGCGCGCGAAGATAATAAGACTAAAAATACGAAAAAAACTAATAAAACTGCTGTAGACTCGGACGCGCACACGCGATCTATGTATCCCGAACAAAACAGCAGCAGCAGCAAAAAAGATTTTTTGCAAAAATCTGATAAGAAGTCTAATCAACAAGAGAAGGCAGACGAGCGACCCCGGTCGGGAAACCCGACCTTGGGAACGCGCGAGGAAGGGAATTTTTCTACTACACCCCTAGTTAAATCAACAACCCATAACTCAACCCCTAACCAACCCCCCACCTTAAAGGGGGGTCAAAGTTCCCAGGCGTGTAGTACGATTGAAAGCAAAAAGAGTGACAAAAAAAGGCAAGAGGGTGATTCAAAAGATCCTTCTGCCTCCTGCCCTCTGCCCTCTGCCTTCAAATCCACATACGATCGCTCTTTAGAGTACGAAAAACGTTTAGACT
>JASJDW010000276.1 GCA_030064955.1 Crocosphaera sp. | reverse complement strand
AGAGAAAGGAGAAAAAATATTAACTGAGATTTCTCGTAAATTTGATGTAGAAAAAACGAAACATCGGTTAAACTCTAAACAATTAAAACCAATCAAAGTCTTTACAGATAAGAATCACTGGTTTGCCTTAATTCTTTGTAAAGCTTCAAAATAAGTTTTTAGATGTCTTACAATTAACCAAAAACTATCATGTCATCTCTTAAATCTGAATTACCCGTTTCCCTTGATAACTGTTCTCAAGATTCCCTAATTAATTACTTTCAAAATAGTTGGGAACTAGAAGATATTTTAATGAGAAGTATTATCGATGATGAAACATTTTATATAAATCCCGATCCTCTGAGAAATCCATTGATTTTTTATTTAGGACATTCTGCTGCTTTTTATATTAATAAATTAATTAGAGTTGAGTTATTGCAGAACCGAATTAATGCAGATTATGAAATATTATTTGAATTTGGAGTTGATCCCGAAAATGCAGAAGAATTAAATCAAGCGATCGCTAATATTAATTGGCCAAAGGTTCAGGAAGTTTGGGACTATCGCTATCAAGCTTATGAAGTTATTTTAAACATTATTAAAAATACGCCTCTTAACCTTCCTATTCATAATAATCATCCTCTTTGGGCCTTAGTGATGGGGATAGAACATCAACGGATTCATTTTGAAACCTCTTCCATGTTATTGCGACAACTTCCCACAGAAAAGTTAAACAAACCGCAAGGATGGCAATATGCACCGTCTCAGGGAGTTCCTAATAAAAATAACATGGTTTTAGTAGAAGAAGGAACTGTTAAATTAGGAAAAGCTAAAGATAATCCCTTATATGGATGGGATTGTGAATATGGCGATCGTTTAGTTAAAGTTAAACCATTTTTTGCCAGTCAATATTTAATTACTAATGGAGAATTTCTAGAATTTGTCAATAGTAAAGGTTACGAAAATCAAGCTTATTGGGATGAAAAATCTTGGCAATGGAAAGAGGAAAATAAAATCAAGAATCCTAAATTTTGGCAATCAAATAATGGGAAATATTTTTATCGTGCCATGTTTAATGAAATGCCATTACCTTTAAATTGGCCCGTAGAAGTGAATTATTATGAAGCAATCGCTTACTGTCGCTGGAAAGGAGAAGAAACAAGATTAATGAGTGAAGCTGAATGGAATTTAGCCACGTATGGATCCAATGATAACTATCAAGTAGACATCCAAGAAGTTGATGATTATAATCTTAATTTGAAGTTCGGTTCACCCAGTCCAGTCGGGTTATTAAAAACAGCGGAAAGTAACTCAGGACTATGGGATCTCAGGGGAAATGTTTGGGAATGGTTAGACGAAAATTTTAACCCCTTACCAGGGTTTAAACCCCATTTTCTCTATGAAGATAATTCTGCACCCTTTTTTGATAATAACCATAAAATGATGTTGGGAGGGGCTTGGGTAACTCAAGGAACAGAAACCTTAAAATATTATCGCAATTGGTTTCGTCCGAACTTTTATCAACACGCAGGTTTTAGGATTGTTAGTAGTGGGGTGTGAAGTCGCTTCGCTCTTGGGTGTGGGGTGTAGGGTGTAGGGTGTAGGGGTGATGGGGAGTGTGGGAAGAGAGGGGAGTGTGGGGTGATGGGGTGATGGGGTGACGGGGGGAATATATATGAATGATTTCTCCGAGTCTCCCACTCTCCCAGTCCCCTTGTCTCCCTAGTCTTTGTTGATAAATGTTTACACAGTTTACTTTATTTATGTCCCACCACTTAGCCGATCGATGAAGATCATAAGTTATAGTTGTGGGTAACTTAAAATAAACTAATCATAAAGTCCTCGTTATAGCAGTCCCGAATGTTACCTGAGTCAACCCTAAACCAACTCAAAAGTACACTACCAGACGGTCAATTACCCCCCAGTTACGGAGTTTACTTCAAAAATACCCTCGTTGCCCTTTGTCATGCCTTAGAAGACCATATTCTCAAAAGTACCCCCGACGATCCCCAACAGCATCCTCTGGTGTTGGTGACGTTTCAACAGGGAAAATGGTACTTACAAGAAGCCGATCGCTATCATGACATTGCCCAATGTTCCCGTCATATTGCGATCGCTGCGGTTGCAGAAAGCGGGTTTGACAGCCATAAAACAGGAAAATTAGACAATGTATCCTTAGTTCATCTGAATCAAGATGATGCCCTGGTAGAAGAGTGGAATTTAATTATTTTAGCCCCAGGATACGCAGCAATGGTCTTGTGTCGAGAATTATCTCCTGAAGATTATCGGGCCGATACCCAACCCCAAACCGACACAGAACGAAAATTTTACGGACTTTGGACCTTTGATCGTCTTCCAGTCGAAGCGTCAGCGAAAATTTTAATCGAAGGAATGCGGCCTTATAACCCAGAATTAGCCGATCGATTAACCAAGATGCAAGAGGCGATCGCCACCAGTCCCAAAGACGTTCCCATTGATCTCACGGGAGTTGTCTCTCGCATTGTTACTTATTTACAAACCTCTCAACAACAGTTAGTCACTATTAACCGTCAAATGAGAGAACTGGTAGACTTAGAAGGACAAGCCTTAAAATTAAATCGCAATTTAGCCGCCAGTAAGTTACAAGCCTTTTTACGTATGGCCCAACGGGTAGATGAAAGGGATAAAGATAACCCCGTTGCTTCTTTACAAGTCTCCGCCTTAGCAGAAACCATTGGACAGTTATTAGACTTACCGACTTTGCAACTAAGACGACTGAGGTTAGCAGGGTTATTATATCGCATTGGTCTGGCTGAAGCACCCAGAGAAGTATTTACCCACACTCCCGATCAATTAAACGATTCAAGTTATGCTTTTTGGAGAGACAGGGCAACCCTAGGATCTCAATTATTAGCCACTATGCCCGAATTAAAAGCCATTAAAGACATTGTAGGAAAGCAGTTGGAACATTGGGACGGAAGCGGGAAACCCAATGGCTTAAAAGGGGAAGAAAACAGTATTGAAGCCAGAATATTAGGGTTAGTTTCTTACTTCCAAGAATTAACCCAACCCAGAGGCGATCGCCCCCCCTTGAGTGTGGGAGAAGCGTTAGAAAAATGCCAATCTTACCGAGAAACTTGGTTTGATCCCACTTTAGTTGATACCCTTGCTAACATTATTAGATTAGTGGAAATGGGGTTAATGTGTTTACCCGATCGCCCAAGTCAACTGCCGGCTATTTGGTTAGAAGAAGCGACAAAATGAAGTCACAAGTCAGAATTTTTTTAATCAAACAACATAAATATAAAGGAGGTTATAGATGAGTACAATCATCGATTTATCTGATATTCGTGACGGAAAAATTAAAGATTTAGCAGGGCAAGATTTGTCCCGACTCGACTTATCAGGGGCTGATTTATCGGGGGCTGATTTATCAGGGGCAAACCTACGAACCAACTTACGAGGGGCTGATTTAACAGGGGCTAATTTAACGAATGCAGACTGTCGCAATGCTGATTTAAGAGGGGCTGTTTTATCAGATGTTCAAGCTAAAAATGTTAGTTTAGCAGGGGCATTTTTAGCTGGTTCTGTGTTAAGTCATTTAGATTTAACCGGGGTTGATCTTCGGGGTTGTGATCTACGGGGGGCAACGTTAGTAGGCACTATCTTACAACAAGCGGATTTAAGTAATACCAATCTTTCGGGGGCTGATTTATCTCAAGCAGACTTAGAAGAAGCTATACTCAATGGAGCAATTTTAAAAGGGACTAATTTGACTAATGCCAACCTATTATGCGCTCAAGTTGAACAAGCCATTATAGAAGGTACATTTTTAGATAAAACTTGTATAGAGGGAACTCCTTTAGATTAGGAAATATTCATGGTTCCTTGGCTAACTAAAACTGAACATCCTCCTACACAAATCTTATTTATTTTTCCCTCAACTTTTTCAGTTTTTACTTCAAGAAAACTGGGTCTTCCCATCTCAAATCCTTGTTCAATTCGCCAGTGAAAGATTCCATTATTTTCTGTTTCACGAATGCCTAAATATCCCCCAAAAGCAGTGGCAGCAGAACCTGTAGCGGGATCTTCTGTAACACCTAACCCTGGTGCAAACATTCTTGCACGAATATTTGACCCCTTATTTTCAGGTTCAAAACAGAAGACATAGAGAGAAGAAGCCCAATTATTTTCTAATATTTGTTGCCAGCGATCGCTATTTAATTTTATGCGTTTTAATGCGTCTCTATTATGGAGAGGAACAAATAAAAAAGGTAGTCCGCAAGAAGCTGCTTGGGGGCTATATTTATCCTGTCCAAAGTCTTCTCTTTTTAAGTTTAAAACTAATGCTAATTCTTCTATTGATGGAATCTTATCATAAAATTCTGGTAATTGAGGTGAAGTTAATTCTGTATAAATTGGTTGCTGATTGTCAAATTTAATTTTAACGGGAACTAACCCAACATCTTCCTCAACAATAATATCACAATCACTATTTTTGTCCAGCGAATTATCAGTTAAGCCTAAAATATAGGCTGCACCCAATGTTGGATGACCGGCAAATGGTAATTCTTGAGTTGGGGTAAAAATACGCAATTTTTGGGTAGCATTAGAAACAGTAGGAGGTAAAATAAAAACCGTTTCTGAAAAGTTAAATTCTGCTGCTATTTTTTGCATTATTTCAGAAGAGAAACCTTCTGCTTTAGGAAAAACAGCTAATTGATTTCCTCCAAATATAGTATTAGTAAAAACATCAACAGTATAGAATAAATAAGCCATAATAATTAAACTCTGTAGTGGACTAACACAACTAATTTTGTACATTAGAATTAGGTCTACATCTATTCCATTATTTTAGCTGTGTTAATCCAGTAGGGTGGGTTAAACAACTATAATCTAGGTTACATAGCATTTCTGGGACTCATGAGCTACAGTTAATACTCAACTTCTGAACTCCCGAACTCCCGAACTCCTGAACTCCTGAACTCCTGAACTCCTGAACTCCCGAACTCCTAACTCCTGAACTCCCGAACTCCCGAACTCCTGAACTCCCGAACTCCTGAACTCCCGAACTCCTAGGAATCGAAGTTAAATAATTATCTCTCAAAAGAGAATATTTCTCAAGTACAACGGATACAGATTTTCTCTGATTCCCTGGTTAAACTCTGTAATAGAGAGGATACATTTTCGGCACTTATTAAACTTTCTAGTTGTAAAGACTTGAATTTCTACTCCATCAGTTTCTTAACGATGTAACATAAATTAGGAGCCTTAATTATGGCAAAAATTGGCATTTTTTACGGCAGTACATCAGGAATCACTGAAGAAATCGCCATAAAAGTACGAGAAAAGTTAGGAGATGACATCTGCGACATTTATAGTATGGAAGAAGATTTTGACGAATACGATCAACTTCTTGACTATGATTATCTCTTGTTAGGATGTTCTACTTGGGGGGCCGGAGAAGTTCAAAATGATTGGCGTGAACCTCTATTTGAAATGGAATTAGACAAACCTGATTTCACAGGGAAAACCATTGCTTTATTTGGTGCTGGCGATCAAGTTGATCATGGCACAGAATTTGTCAGCGCGCTAGGAAAAATGTACGAACATTTTAACAAATTAGGTGCTACTTTAGTAGGAGAATTTCCCAATGAAGGGTATAATTTCGAGTATTCTTCGGCCTTACTGAATGATAGATTTGTGGGATTACCCATTGATGAAGTCAATCAAAGTGAGAAAACGGAAGAACGTATTACTCAATGGGTTGATTCCATCCGTCCTATTTTTGTTGGTAATTAAATACATTCTATTGCTAGTGGGCAAAGTTCGTTTAGATGGTTAAAAATAAAAGTTTATTTTGCCCACTTTTTTTATAAGCAAGCACACAAAATTAATTACACAAAAACTGTAGGCCGATGCACTGCTCATAATAAGCTTTGGATAAGAGTTTTAGCCTTTTATTGGGCAATGCCCACCGTGCAATTAATTTTGCTTAGGAAATTAATCCTTTGGCGATATTAATGCAAATTTTCAAAGTCGCATTGGTTTTAATAGCTTGTGGATTAATGTGAGTATTGGTAGCTAAAAAACCATGATTTTGTAACGCTTCAATGAGTTGCGATCGCTTGGGAATATCTAATTTTCCTCGTCTTCCAATTTCTCCTAATGTATAAAAATAAGGGGGAAAGTTGGACTCGTTGATCATAGTTGATAATAGATCAGTTATATTTGTCCATTTTAAGGTAATAGCTAAGTTTTTCATGGTTGTTAAATACGCTTTATTATGTAAATTCCCTAACCACATAGCCCCAGAAATTGTATAATTATAATGCTTATTTTCTTGTTGATCATAACATCTCATTTTACCTAACTGTTTATACGAAATTGTTTTATATTCTCCACAATAATGACAATATCCCAGAAAACCATAGTTATCTAAATTTAGATTTATTTTGGGCAATAAACCTAGCATAATACGATAAGTTTGTCCAGTAAAAAAAGAAAAAATTGGCTCAATTCCTAATCCTATGGTTGCTGCTTGTTGTAAGGTACTTCCTATAATTAATCGTAATACTTGTTCTTGTGCTGCTGGATGCGATCGGCCATAAGATCCATAAACTTGTAAACAGTTTTCGGGTAAATGACCAGTTCCTGTACGTCCATCGGTACAAGTTAAATAGATTAATCCTCCTATTTTTGTTGCCCATAATACCGTAGTTAAATAGGGATTAGGAGAACCAAAAGCATCTACATCAACTAAGTCATAGTAATCTTTATTATTATAGCATTCAAAAAAGATATTGTTAGCATTTTTATAGGTTACTTTTCCTTTATTTTCTTGTAAAATCTCAGACAAATTATCTTCAATGACTGCTTGATTTTCAGGGTTACTATCATTCGCCCAAATATAGTCTGCATCACTTTCTAAATAATAGCGTAATGAACGAACACCACACCCTGTCATTACATCCAATATCCTTAATTTTCCTTGTTGTTGCTTATAAAGTTTGGCAGCTAATACTCCTAAATCTCTTGTTATTTTACTTTGGGGACGATAAAAAGTATTACCCACAGTAAAATAGGCTTTTTCTTCACAGGTTAAAGGTTTATCGTTCATCAAATAATCTCATCATATAATATTAACCATAATTATATTAAACTAGAACTTAAAGCTTTTTCTAAATAAACGCTAAAATCTAATTTATTGATAATATCAAATTCATCAAGAATACGAGATATGGCAACTAAGTGAGTTTCGCTTACTAGCTGATTGTCTAAATAATGAGGTAAAATAATTAAAGCACCATTAGGATGTTTAAATACTTTTTGCTCTCCTTCTGTAGACAAGAGTCTAAAGTTTAAGCTGAAAATAATTCTTTCTAATTCGTTGTACTTAATTTCAGTATAATTCATGTTTGAGAACTCCTCTAATTTGTTTAAGCAAATTATTTTTATGTTTAGCAAATCGATAAATATTTTCTTGGGTTAAAATGTTGTTGCTGGGAATATAAGCGGTTATGGTTACTTCTATTTTAGACAATTCAAAGTTTTCTAATGCTTCAAAATAAGCCTGTAAATATAACCAATAAGCACAGTCTGCTAAAATCAACTATATTTTTAAGTTAAGATAATTATCAAGCATTTTTCTAGCGTAACACAGTCTTCTAGACTATCATGAATGTTTATTTTAATGTTTTGTGAGGTGGGCAAAGTTTTCCACATTATGATTAGTCCATACAAGTCTTTGATTTGCCCACCCTACTATCTGTAATTAATATTGATTATGAACTTTCCTAGATTACATCCAGATACCATTGAAGAAGTTAAAGAAAAAATTGATATTTATGAAGTTGTTTCTGATTATGTTGTTCTCAAAAAAAGAGGACAAAACTATGTTGGTTTATGTCCCTTTCACCAAGAAAAAACACCTAGTTTCACTGTTAACCAAAGTAAACAACTTTATTACTGTTTCGGTTGTGGAGAAGGGGGAAATGGGATTAAATTTTTAATGGAAATTGGACAACAATCTTTTACTCAAGTTATTTTAGAATTAGCAAAACGCTATCAAGTTACTCTCAAAACTTTAGAACCTGAAAAACGACAAGAAATACAAAAAGAACTTTCCTTACGAGAACAACTTTATGAAATTGTTGCGTTAACCAGCAACTTTTATGAACACGCATTACAGGAAACATTAGGAAAAAATGCCCTTAATTATTTAATACAAAAAAGACAATTTAAACCCGAAACCATACAACAATTTAACTTAGGGTATGCTCCCAGTGGATGGGAAACATTATATCGTTATTTAGTGGAACAAAAACGTTATCCTATTGCCTTAGTAGAACAAGCAGGACTCATTAAACCGAGAAAAAAAGGCAATGGTTATTATGATACCTTTCGGGATAGATTGATGATTCCTATTAAAGATATTCAAGGTCGTGTGATTGCTTTTGGGGGTAGAAGTTTAACGGATGAAGAACCAAAATATCTTAATTCTCCTGACACACCATTGTTTAATAAAGGGAAGATTTTATTTGCATTAGATCAAGCTAAAAATAGTATTCGTTCCTTAGATAAAGTGATTGTTGTCGAAGGTTATTTTGATGCGATCGCCCTTCATGAAGTAGGAATTACTAATACGGTTGCTTCTTTGGGAACCGCTTTTAGTGAAAGTCAATTAAAACAGTTATTAAGATACACAGAATCAAAACAAGTTATTTTCAATTTTGATGCGGATAATGCTGGTATTAAAGCAACAGAACGAGCTATTACAGAAATAGAATCCCTCATTTATTCGGGACAAGTTAACCTAAAAATTCTTAATATTCCTGATGGAAAAGATGCTGATGAGTTTATCAAATCCCATATAGATGGATTTAATAAGTATCAAAAATTAATTGGAAATGCACCGCTTTGGTTGAATTGGAAAATTCAACGGCTATTAATTAATAAAGATTTTAAAAAAGCAGATGATTTTGAACAAGTCGCCCAAGGAATGGTTAAATTAATCAACAAATTATTAGATAGTAATCAACGGAGTTATTATATTAGCTATTGTGCAGACATTCTTGCTCAAGGTGATGCTAGAATTTTACCGCTTTATCTAAAAAATTTACAGACTCAGTTAAATAAACCTCTTGCAAAGTCTTCTCAGAAAGAAAAAACAAAAACTTTTATTAAGCCTGAAAATATTGCAGAAAATAACCTCTTAAAAGAGGCTGAAACTATTTTATTAAAGATTTATATTCATTATCCTGAGTATCGTCAAGCCATCTTCGATAAATTGGAAGAAAAAGAACTTTATTTTAGCTTATTAGAACATCGTATTATCTGGAGTTATTTATTAGAAATAGAACAAGATATTTTAGACACAGATGATGAAGATAATAATCAATTGCGTTCCTTATTAGAAGCAAAAATGGATCATTCATCGCAAGCCATTAATAAAATTAACGAACTTTTAAATTTTAGAGAAATTGAACAATATGAAGACAGTAATAGATTAATTTTAATCATTGATGCTGCTTTAATCTCTCTAGAAAAAGTTAACTTAGAAAAATATTGTCGTTATTGCGAACAAAAATACAAAACAATCAATTCTCAAGAAGATTCAATGACTTATCAATACTATTTAAACGAATATTTTTCCAGTAGACAAAAAATACTACAACTACAACCACTACGTAGTTTTTCTCAATTAGATATTTATGGCAATGAATAAAAAATCACCTAAAAGGATGATAGAATAGAGGGGAGTCTTATGTTCATATTCTGCTCTACGGTCAAAACACGTAAGCATTCAGCTATCAGCCGTCAGCCCTTCGGGTAGACTTCGTCCCTCAATGAAGTCCGGCAGTTGCTCCTCGGCGGAAACCGGAGGGGCTGTCTCCTGGGGTGTCCCCAGGAGTTTATACGCCCCGTC
>JASJDW010000029.1 GCA_030064955.1 Crocosphaera sp. | reverse complement strand
ATAGAATTGTCTTGGTTCGGGGCGCGTCGTTTGCTTGTCGCTCTCAACCGCGCATTTACAAATATAACTAAACTGCCAGGGAATGTCAACCCTTTTTTCAAAATTTTTTTCAACTTTCTCTACAACTCCCTCACAGCCAGGCTTTTCACTGAAAAACTTTTTTCACTCACAACTTTAATTCCTCCCCATCCCTCTAGGGACTGGAGTTTAGACTAACTCCTTCCGAATCATACCGTACAGTCTAGTCTAGTCAGCACGGGGTTGAAAAATAAAGAGATAATGAGGTAAAATTCGTCAATAATCAAAAACATTGAATCAATCTGTTTTAAAACTCCAAAATTTCAGAAAGGAAGTCTATCAACTGTTAGGCCCTGCTAAAGATAGCACTTTTGAATTAATGGATGCGGTTTTAGTCACCAGAAATGTCTATTCTTTGGCTGAATTATCACTCTCACCAGTGTTTCGTAGAAAATGGCCAAGTTTATATGAAGCGATCGATGATTGTCGTCCAAAAGCGCACAAATTGATGAGACGTTATATCAGAGAAATCCCTACATCAACATCTCAAAAGAGGATTATCTTCGCAGGAGGTCTGCTCCGCAGCGCCTTTGGCGACACACCCCTTGGCCTCGAACAGAAGCACCAACATTGAAGGATAGAACTTATGAACATGGAGCCAAAGTTATTTCAGGGAAACCGATTACTTTAGGACATGGTTACAGTACATTGGCCTGGATTCGGTGAAGAAAAAGGAAGTTGGGCATTACCATTAAGGCATGATTTAATTACATCTCATCAAACCCCTATTATTAAGGCCATTTGGCAACTTAAACAAGTTTGCCGACAGCTTAAAGAAAGACCGATTACATTATGGGATAGTGAATACGGATGTGCAAAGTTTGTAAAAATGACAAAAGGAATAAATGCTGACTTTTTGATGCGTTTAAGTCCGAATCGTTGTATTTATGCAGAACCTCCCAAATATCAAGGGAAAGGAAGACCGAGAAAACATGGACAAAAAATGAAGCTATCTGACCCTACAACTTGGGGTATTCCTGTTGAATCAGTAGAAATTGATGACCCAACTTGGGGAATAGTAGAAATCACGAGATGGAGTAAATTTCATTATCCCACCGTTAAAAAGCGAGTGCGTAATTCTGGGGAAACCCCAGAATGTAAGACGCACTCAAGACAGACAGTAACTCGACAGAAAAAAGGCAAAAAAAAGGCTGCTTAAAAAAATAAATCAATATATTAGTATTGTTTTTAGCTTTTCTGACAAGCTAAATCATATTTTTATGCGTTCAAATCGTCATACTAGACTTTACGTTCTGATTATTTAGTCTAGACTCCAGTCATCAGTTCAATCTTGATAGAACACTAGTGACTATCTCGATTACCCGATAACTAAGGCGACTGATTTTTATGATCAAGCCTATTTTTCTGAGATAGAAACTAATCTAGAGAACCTTGAAAAGTTAATAAGTTTGGGGGATATTTATATCCTAGAATCCACTGGTAATTACTCTAAACTATGGCTTAATACTTTGCTTGATGCTGGTAAGGAAGTTCGGTTAATTAGTAATAGGGATTTAGCTTCTGACCGTAAGCTTTGCCGATGGGAAGATAAGGATGATCCCCATGATGCTGTAACTCATTGGTAGTAAGTAAAGCGAAAAAATCTTACACTAACTTATCTGCCCATCTGGTAGTTTCTGGTAAGCGATATTTAATTAAACAAGCTAACACATAATCTAGGGCTGTGGGTAAACTGATTTTATGACCAATAGAAACATAAATGGGTTTAACTTTTGTTCTTGATCTTAACACGGCTCCAATGATTTCTTCTTTGTCAATTAAAGGTTTCCAACTCCCTTTTTCTAGAGGAACTTCTTCGTGTTTTCCTACCAATAAAGATTTAGCTACACCAATAGTAGGAATATCGAGTAAAACTCCTAAATGAGAGGCAATACCCAAACGTCTAGGATGGACAATTCCTTGTCCATCACATAGAATGATATCAGGAATAATCACTAGTTTTTCTATAGCTTTTAATAAGGCTGGAATTTCTCGAAAGGATAAAAAACCTGGGATGTAAGGGAAAGTTGTTGGTATCAATGCTGTTTGAGTTTCTACTAATTCCAAACTGGGAAAATTCAAAACAGCAATAGCTGCTTTTGTAATTTTATAGTTATCTTGAAAACCAACATCTACCCCTGCTACGTAATTTACTGTTTGTATGTGATCTTCTCTAATAACTTGATCGCTTAGGTTTTTTTGAATTACTTTAGCTTCATCTAAGGATTTAGGGTGTAAAAAATTATTGTTAATTTTCATGATTTAAGCTGTTTAAAATATTCTTCTGCTAACAGAACATTATTTTGCAGAAAATATTTTTTAGTTTCTTGTGATATAAATAAATGACTGTTTTTATTTTGTTCAAGTTGACGTTTCATATTATTAATGGCAAAATTTTTTGTATATTCATTAGGTAAACCATAAGTAAAAAAAATAGATAATCTATCTCCAAATAAATAATCATATATTTCTTTGAGATACTGATCACTTTTTTGAGGAGAAATATTAAAGATTTTATTTAAACCTTTCTTAAGTAAAGAATTTGGTTTGTTTAAGAATTCAATAGGGAAAATATCTTTTTGACCTGTATGAGTTAATCGTACATCAAAAATAATAATATCTCCAGCCTTGGTTTTTAGATAAACTTCTTCTCCTTGATTAATATCTGAAAATTTATGAGAGCCTTTTCTAACTGTTAATCCTGCTTTATTGTGATGGTGATCTTGTAAATAAAGCGCAATTTTATACACTTGACAATCTTCTTTATTGTAAGCAGGAAACCCAAAATACCCTCCTTCCATCACCTTCATTCCGTCATCTTTATGCCATGCTGATAAAGTACGACAATGAACATCACAATGACTGGTAAACATTATCTGTTCTTGTCCGAGTAATTGACGCATGACTGCTAGAATTTTAGGATGGTAAAAAAGCCACCCAAGTTCAGGAATTTCTACCGCAGCATTAGGTTGTGTTAAACCTGAATTAGCTGATACTCCATGATACCGAAAATGATTTTTGATGAGTTTCCTGAGCGTTTTAATTTCAATGTTGGAAAGCATGTTAGGGAGTAAAATAAAGCCATTATTAATGACCTCATTAGAAAGGTTTTTATTGAAGTAGTCCATTGATTTTCAAAAAACAAACAAAATAAAGACTAAATTAATAAATTCATTATTTACAAGTTTACTATATAAAATTATAGTAGTCGATGATCTCAAATTTTTTTGGCAAGTAAACGGATCCATTGTCCTTGTTCATCGCCTTTCCAGTATGTGGTATAATGGGATTGCATCTTAATACTGTTATTATTGGCTTCTTGTGTTTTTTGAAATAATAAAGTTTGATTATATCTAACAATATTTTTTGCTATTTTCTGGGATATCTTTTTTATAAACTCTATGGTTTTGAATTGATTAAATGGAAATAGTAAAAAATTCTCAAATTCAATTTTTCTTGAACTTTTTCCATATTTTTTCCTTACAGTTTTGACATTTCTCCCACAAGTAGTAAGGTGAATAACTTCCAATCCATTATTTTTTAAAAGATGCTCAACACTATAAGGAGAATAATAATAAAGATGTCCTAAATTCTTAGCACCAGGACAAAGAAAATCCTTCAGTCTTCCATATTGATTAGGAATTTCCATAAATAAATAGCCATTAGTTTTTAAACTCATCTTAATTTGGTCAAGATGACTGATTGGATCAACTATATGCTCAAACAAATGCGAGGAACAAATCAAATCATAAGTATTTTTTTCAATTTGATCCCCTGGAAACATCTGATTTCTGATCCTATCTTGTCCTTTTGACAATTTCTTATTGACTAATTCTGCCATTTGACTATCAGGTTCATAACCCCATACATCAAATCCATGTTGGTCTAATATTAATAGTAATGAGCCATCAGAACAACCTAAGTCTAGTGCTTTTCTGATACCTTTATGTTGAGGAAGATACTGCTGTATGAATTTGAACTGCGATAATGCTCTTTGTTGACTAACAGATAAACGTTTATCTAGTTTATCTTGAGTTACAGTTTTTATATAATAGCCAGACTGATAAAATTCTAATAATTCTTTAGGTGTTGGTAACGGGTGTGTTATAGCAACTTGACATGAGAGACACCGATAAACTTGTCCTTTGGTAAAAGATGGATTTTTATCTACATTCTCTAATGAAGTTTGTCCACAGATTAAGCAATTCATGTTTTTTGGCGTTAAAGTTTTTAGCTAAAGAATATACAAAAATAGAGTATTAACAATTCATTTCAATTCATATCTATACTTTTCAATAAACCAATTAGCTCGTTGATTAACTCTCTCAATGTCATGCTTATTCATTTGTTGTTTCCATTTAATAGTATGAAGGATATTAAAGTCATCTTTGCTTTCAGGAATCCACTTCCATCTGTTGGGATAAGGATCGGTATTTAGATTATATTTTAAATAATTTGGGGAAAAGTCTACTCCTAAGAATTCATACAGTTCTTTACAAGTATTTTCCGGATTACAAACTAAGTCTTCATAACGAATGGTTAGAAAGTTAGCTCTTTCCAAATAAGGAGAAATAAGCTTATCCTTTCTTAACATTTCCTTAAGAATTTCATCCCCTCGTTTTCGTTCTTTAAAACGTTGAGCAGAATTCCAATGACTTCTCGGATCTCTTACATTATATATAAATTTGGCATTAGGGAAAGCTTCCAAAACAATATCAATATGATTAATATACCAAGGCCATTTATCCCCAACCACTGATGCTCCACATCGATAAGCAAAATCGGAAAAAGACTCATAAGCTACCTGACGAAATTTATTAATCCTTGCATAATCACGCCCTGTTAAATATTTTATAATCCGTTCTTTAATTCCTGGCGGACTGGACAACAATTTAGCCCATTTTTGCACATCCTCTTCGGAAAAACCATGTCTGCTCCAACTGTATGAATCTAGATTGGTAATGCAATTGTGGGAGTCTGGCTTTAGTAGATAACTCTCCCAAATACAGGCAATGTTCGGATGTTGATCTAGCACCCGTGCCAATAAGGTAGTTCCCGTTTTTTGACAGCCAATACAAAAAAAGAATTGTAAATCTGTGTTTTTTCTTATCATATAGAGTAATAATAACTTCTTAGATAGTCAATTTTATTCTTTTTATAACCAAGAGTCAATTCTGTATCCTAAAAAATCAAATAATTTTTCATTTTCTATTTTATAAATATTTTTAACTTTATGGAGCAGTTCTTCTGTTATTCCTAAATCTGATTCATATTTCCCAACATAGTAGTAACTGTAGTTCAAATCTAGTTGTGAAACTTCTAAAAACTTAAATACTTCATTCATTATGCGTTTAGTATGATTTGTGTTATCCTCAATTGATAATCCTTGTAACCCTTCTTGAATAATACCTTGATTCCTCTGAACGGTAAACTCATCTTTGTCGATTATTACTATATGGACTTTTTCTTTTTTATAAAAACTCAAAACATTATTTTTAATTTGTGAGTAGTAAAATCCTCTACCAATATATTCATCATCATTGATGACATCTTCTAGTTTCAAATCAGGAAATCTTTTTTTTCTCATATTAATTTGAGAAATAAGTCTTTTGACTGGATCTCTTAAGCTAATGATTAACTTGGCATCAGGAATAGTTGAGTATAGTCTTTCCATGTAAAGTTTATTCGTAATGTACTTAGGGGTTTTTTCACCACAAATTCTACCATTACTATCTCTAAATAAACTTCTGTACCAGTCTGCTCCTTTCTTGTAATTAGTATCAAAAAAATGAACTTCTCTCGATGAACCTGGGTGACAATATTCTGTCATATAAATTTCAGGATGCTTAGAGAGATTTCTTTCTAATGTTGTTGTTCCACATTTTTGAACACCAATAATGACAAAATCAGGTAATTTCCCGATCTTAAATCTATCTAGGTTTACTAGATTAGTCATGTTTTGGATGTGTTTGAGTATTTTATTCACTAGCTTTACTCCAAAATTAAGTGATATTTTTAAAATTAATATTTTTGCAAAACAACTTTTCTTAACTTATTTCATTTAATTGGGATGGTTGTTATTTTTCAAGGTTTTGACTCCATTTTATTTAACGTTAAGTAACTTAAGACATTTTAACATAACCTAAACCAAAATACGCTATAATTGGTGGGGAGCATTCGGACACAACTAAAGTCAGTCAATAGTCAGAAAAGGATTGTTAAAATTGGTATTATATCGGAAGTTTCTCAGAAAACATAAGTTACTTTTAATAGTAGTCACTACTTTGACAATTGCTTGTGCTGTGACATTTTTTAGTTCTTTAGATACAACGAATAATTGGTTTACTCGAGAACAGTTGAATATCAAGGGTTATAACCTTTGGGATATTGGAGTTACAGATATCAATAATGATCACAATCTTGACATTTTTTCTAGCAACCATACTGCTCCCTACAATCTGATGATTGGTAATGGTCAAGGAAAATTTACGGATGTACTAACAAAATGGAAATTTGGCCATAATCCTGAATTTCCAGGTTTTACTGATTCAGATGTAGAACCTTTGATAGAAGATCCAGGCTTGTATATTTATTGGTATCGACGACTAGTTTTTATCCGCGCTCATGGTATTGGGAAGGATGATTTGTTGAGTGGAAGGATAGAAATAGATACACCATCTACTATAAAGCAAAAGCATCTGGCAAAGACGAATGTAACCACCCAGGAAACAGTAGAAGATTCCATTCTTCTTAAAACAACCTCTACAATTGAGTTCACTGTTCAAGATAATGGTTGGTTCGCCATCGCCCCTGATACTGTAGGTCTTCCGATCTCTTTTAAGTTGAATAATAAGATCCCACTCAACCGTATATACCTGGGTATGCAACGAATACAGCCTCCTTCCCATAATTTTGTCATACCTCCCTTGAGAGATCGCCATGCCATGTCATGGGCTGACTATGATGGCAACGGGTGGATTGATGTTTTTATCAGCCGTTCTTTCCGTAGTGCGAGAGAATCTAAAGATCAGTTAAAAGATGTCTTCCGTCGGCACTTGCTTTCTAATAACGGCAAGAGCTTTGAAGATAAGACTGAGGAATCTAGTCTGACTGAATCTGCTTGTCGGGCTAAACGCAATGCCTGGGTCGATTTTGATCAAGATGATCGGCTCGATCTTCATGTTATGTGTATGCAAACTAGCCTGATTCAGTTATTAAAGCAAGAGCCTAACGGTAAATTTGTAGATGTTTCAGCCAAAGTGGGTCTTGCTACAAAGCCATATAAAAGGAAGAACAAGAAAAGTGACGGGGCTTTTGTCTGGCTTGATGCCGATAATGATGGGGATATGGACTTGTTGCTCGAAGACAAGGGGGCTTTTCGCCTATACGTCAATCAATCGGGGGTGTTTGAATCTAAGTCCTTTGGTAAGACTCCTAAGGGATTAATCAAAAAATTTATTGTTTCTGACTATGACTTGGATGGTGATCTCGATGTATTTGCTCCATCAGAGTACAGAAATACTTTATTGCTCAATACTGATGGAAACTATAAATTAATTGATCCCACAACAGTTGGATTACCTGCAACTAGCTTAACTGCTAACTGGGTAGACTACGATAACGATGGATTGGTCGATATCCATACTGTACCCAATGGTTTATATCGTCAACGTCAGGATCATCGGTTTGAAGCTACTCGTTTGTTAGGCAATGAGTTTTCTTCATCATTGATGATTGAACCTATCTGTAATTGGTTCGACGCTGATAATGACGGTTCACGGGATTTATTAATGACAGTCAACTTGCAAGATGATTGGAAGTTGAAGCAAAAGCAAAAGATAGAAAATAAAACCAATGAGGAAATGCGTCGTTATCTATATGTCCAAAAACGACTCAATGATAGAGACCAGAATATGCAGTGGAGGTGGACTTCATACCTTTACCTTAATCATGGTTCAAAGAACCACTGGCTTCAAGTTAAGCTAATGGGATCTCAAGGCAATCGCCAGGCGCTCGGTGCCAAAGTCACAGTCATAACCCCCAACAATTCCTATTTACAGCAAGTTGGTAGTGCTGAAGGCTCTAATACATCTCAGGGGCATTATCGCCTCTATTTTGGGCTTGGAGAAGAGGAAAACGTGACATCTGTGAAAATCGTTTGGCCTGATGGTCAGTTGCAAGAAATCCAAGATCCTAAGAGCGACCAATTGTTAATTATCGAACGTGAATCCTTAACATACTCCCCCTCCTGAAAGGACAGGGACTCTTCTAACTCTGCTTCTTCTATAACTTTTAGGAATAAATAATAAGGGTTTTTCGAGAGTTACAGAAGAGGGTTACAAATTTACTTTTTAAGGTATCTTGATTGTATTTATGAAATAGCTTAATTTCATACTTTAACTGTCCAATCTCCCCATATTTGAACAGGTGCTGCACAAAAATGATCGCCAATTACATTAAACTTATAAGCATTATTATGTTTACATAATGCTTTACCATTATCTTTTGAAGTAATCACGACAGTACAGGAATAAATACCTGGACTGAGACAAATTTTACCAAAATCTACAGATATTTTCATCTTAGTATTGGAATTACTAAAATGGGTTTGATTAAAATAAGAATTACAGTAAGCAACAGGTTGTAATTCTTGACTAACAATATTAATAACAACATCAAAAATGTCTATTTTTGGATCAACCGAAACTTCGATGTGCATTGAGGCTTTATCTAGATAGTGGACGGTTTCTACTTCTGTTTTTCCATTACTTTCTAAATCTATCGAATGAATAGTTGCTTCTCCACTACCACTAACTAAAATGTCTTCAGCTTGAAAATAAGAATAAAATTTATTAATTCCTGTGGCTACATCTTGACCTTGAAACACAGATGTGCCATGATCCATAACCAGAATATCAGAACAAACTCGTCCGATTTGAGGCATAGAATGAGATACCAGGATTACTGCTGCATTTTCCATCATTTTATAAATGGCGTTAAAACATTTAGCCCGAAAGCCTACATCTCCCACTGCTAATACTTCATCTAATAAAAGTACATCGGGTTCCATCTGCGCTGCTACAGCAAACCCTAATCTCACTTGCATCCCAGAACTATAATTAACCACCGGGGTATCAATGAACTCTTCTAACTCAGAAAAATCAATAATAGCGTCTAATTTTTTATCAATTTCTGCTTTAGTAAATCCTAAAACTGCTCCTCGACTATAAATATTTTCCCTACCTGTTAAAATTGAATTAAACCCTGCACTTAATTCAATTAATGCCCCTATTCTTCCCCGAAGTTCAATTCTTCCTTTATCGGGTTTGATGAGTCCATTGAGAATTTTCAATAGGGTGCTTTTTCCCGCTCCATTCGGACCAATCAGACCTAAACATTCTCCTCGACGTAACTCAAAGGAAATATCATTGACAGACCAAAACTCATCTTTTCTTAGTTGATGCTCATATTTTCGAGCCGTCACTTCTGACATGATATCTTGTACACCATACCAAAGAGAACGCTTCAGATCACGACAAAATTTTTTTGAGACATGGTCAACTTTAACAAGGACTTCATCAGCCATATAACATTAATCTCCTTATCAATAATTGTCGGATTCAAAAATGGGGTGTTTTTTACCTACAAGCGGCTGTTTCTTTAGAAAATAGTAGAATGGCGACTAAAGGCTTAATTTAGTCTTCCTTAACAAAGTATCACAAACTTAGCAAAATGGGTAAATAATTGTCAAACAAGGAAGTTTAAGTACAAACAAACTTATCTTTCTGCCCATGACTAAAGACAAGTAAGTGTCCTGATATGATAAAAAATAGTTGTGTCACAGGGAGGTTAATCAATGGGAGAGTTCTTTGAAAATGTCGCGCGTTATCCCCGTTATCTTATTAGCTTCACGTTGGGGGTGTTTCTCGTCTTTTTTAACTGGATTAAACCATTATTTAAAAATCCTGTAAGTGCGATCGCTGCTGGAGGTATCGGGATTGGAGTCTTTTGTCTACTTTATTTTACGTTACGAGCAATGTTAGGCTTATCTACAGTTTAGAAGGAAGGGTGAGAAGGCCAATCCTAGTTGGCCTCCACCTTTTTTTTTCATTAGAGAACGATTTAACGTTTAGACGTTCGTTTTCTTGCTAGTCCTAACGTAGCTACCATACCTAACCCTGATAACAGAGAAGGTTCAGGAATCGCCACATCATTATTGAGGATAATTGATGGTGACGCTGGTGGTTGTGGTAACTTTAAAACAGTTTGGGCGAAAATAACCAGATCATTGTAATCTTGGTCACTCCCTAGGACTTTTTGATCCTCAAAAGCAATAATGTAGTCAGTGTCTGTAAAGGAGGTATTAATACCACTGAAGGATAGTTGTTGACCTGCTCCTTCATACACTAAAGCTTGAGGAATGCCACGGCGAATGTAATTACTATAAAACGTCTGAGAGCGTTTTTTCGGATTACGACTGAGATAAAAACTGATAGGTCCTTCTACATCGTAAGTCATATCGCCAATTACAAGCTGACTATCTGATGTTAGGGTTGCACTTAACTGACTTCCTGATTTTGCTTCTCCAGCAAAAATTTGAAAGTGGTTTTGAGTAACTGTATCATAGATACCAAAAATATTTCTATGAGCAAATCCCGCTTCTTCCAGCATTAAAGAAAAATTGAGATCCAACATACCGATAGTGGGAATATCAATAAATATCTCATTGGTATAGTCCAATGAATCGATAATTCCTGTGGCAGTAATTTCCTCAAATAGCTCTTCAAGGGTCTTCTCTGATGCAGCTAAAGATGGGTTTGGGATAGTGGAAACTCCTAAGATAAGGAAAAATACCAAGTAAACAAAGAAAGGATGTAGTTGAAGTTGGTTTTTGAAATTAGTTAAAGGAATCAACAGATGGTTCATATTGGCCTTAAGCGTGGTCAATGATATGTTGTCAAAATTGCGGAAAAACTTGTGATTTATCCTTCTTTGAAACTAGCTAAGCTAATTTTTCATGTCAAGGTCACTAATGATAGAATTCCCTTAAGATTTTGAAAAATTTTATTAGAAAAAAGTAGAAAAAAGTAGAAAAAAATAGAAAACAGTAATCCGTCCAGTGGCTGTGTCAAACAAGAGATAATGACCATAGATTCAGTTAAGGTAGGAGATGATCGTGAGTCGCACTTATCAAACCACAGGCATAATATTAAAAGGCATCCCCTTTCAAGAAGCCGATCGCTTAGTGACCCTTTTATCTCCTGACTATGGGTTAATTCGCGCTATCGTACCCGGTGCGAGAAAACAAAAGTCACGGTTGAGGGGACGGTGTGAGTTATTTGTGGTCAATGAGTTACTGATTGCCAAAGGGCGATCGCTTGATAAAATTACTCAAGCTAATACAATAGAATCTTATCCAGGATTAAGTAAGGATTTAAAGAAGCTTGCAGCAGCCCAATATTTAGCAGAATTGGTCTTAAATTTGGCATTAGATGCTCAACCACAAGTCGAACTTTATGAACTCTTAAATGAGCATTTACGACGGTTAGAAAAGATGTCTATGGCTGAAAGTTTATATGGATATTTAGCCCAAGCTGTGTTTCATTTATTGGCGATCGCTGGTATTGGACCGCAGGTTCATTGTTGTTGTGTGACTCAAGAAGAATTAACCCCTGATTTTCATGATCCTAACTGGTGTGTTGGGTTTAGTTTTGATGCAGGGGGACTGATTAATTTAGCTATTAAAGATAGAAAAAAACATAATCCTAATCCTATTATTTTACCTATTATTAATCATAAACTCAAAGCCTCAGAATTAACCTTATTACAACACCTCAACCAATCCTCTTTACCCCATCCTGGTAAAATTTTACCTGCCACTATTCTTGATAGGAATTTTACGGTTCCTTGGTTAGCAGTGGAACATTTGTTAAGAAATTATGCTCAATATCAATTAGGTCGTTCTTTTCGTTCTGTTACTCTTATTGATAATTTACCTGAGACTGAATTTTAGAGAATTTTTAACGAACAACTTCAATAGAAATGCCTATATTTAATTGGCCCCAAACTTTGTCCGTTGTGACGGCGGTATAATTTAGCTGTTGAGCCAACCCTAGACAAGCCCTATCTCCTAAAGATAAGCCTAAATAACGAGTGAGAGGACGCAGACGGGCGCAAGATAAAGCTAATAATTCATCAAACATCACGACTTCAAGATTGAGATAAGAAAGCACTAATTTAATTTCTGGTTCTGGGACATTTTTTTCTATGAGTTTGGCTATGACTTCACTGAGGTTAACAGCACTAATAACAGACTCACCTAAAATTTCACTGACACGGTTGTTTCCTGGTTCTTGATTGAGAACTGCAAGGACAGCCGAAGCATCAAGAACAGACTTACTCATTCTCAGTTTCTTGACGACGTTCTTCAATCAATTCAGTGCTTAACTCCTGATTTTTAGTGTAACGGGTCACAATTTCCTGAGCGCGACGTAAGGCTTCAGTCCGAGGCAAAATGCGTATGGTTCCTTCTTCGAGGGTGAGAATAACGTCATCCCCTGTATTAAGGGCTAAAGCGCGACGATATTCTGCCGGAATAACAATACGTCCTCCATCCGTAATCTTGGTAGTTGTTCCTTTATCTGTCATAGATTTTATTGATGGCACAATTTATATATATGTCATTTTAACTTAATTTACTTAATGTTGTCTTTTGGTTCTGTTACTTTGATTGAGAGTTTACCTGAAGCTGAATTTTAATAATTAATAATTAATAATTAATAATTAATAACTGATAACTGAGATAAGAAATCTTAATCCTTATAATATGATAATAAGTAACCTTATACAATAATTCGTAAATTACGACTGTGACAGAACCTAAAAGCTACAAAGATACGGTAAATTTACCCAAGACTGATTTTAGTATGCGGGCAAATGCGGTAAAGCGAGAACCCGAATTACAGAAATTTTGGGCAGATAATCAAATTTATGAGAAATTATCCCAAGAAAACCCTCAAGATATTTTTGTTCTCCATGATGGTCCCCCTTACGCTAACGGTTCTCTCCACATGGGCCACGCCCTAAACAAAACCCTTAAAGATATTATCAATAAATATAAACTACTGCGAGGTTATAAAGTTCGTTATGTTCCGGGTTGGGACTGTCACGGACTCCCCATTGAACTCAAAGTATTACAAAGTATGAAGTCGAAAGAGAGAGAAGGTTTAACTCCTCTCAAATTACGCCATAAAGCCCGTGATTTTGCCCTTAAAACCAAAGAAGAACAGGCAAAAGGTTTCAAACGGTTCGGCGTGTGGGGAGACTGGGAAAACCCCTATTTAACCCTAACCCCCGAATACGAAGCAGCGCAAATTGGGGTGTTTGGAGAAATGGCCTTAAAAGGTTACATTTATCGGGGACTCAAACCGGTTCATTGGAGTCCCAGTTCTCAAACTGCGTTAGCTGAAGCGGAATTAGAATATCCTGAAGGTCATACTTCTAGGAGTGTTTTTGCTGCTTTTCCTATCATTAAAGCGTCAAAAGATGCAAAAGAGATTTTACAACCGTTCTTAAATAATTTAGGGGTTGCTATCTGGACAACAACCCCTTGGACGCTTCCTGGAAACTTAGCAGTTGCCCTTAATCCTGATCTCAATTATGCTGTGGTAGAACAAACTTCTGATGTTTGTAAGTATCAGTATTTGATTGTAGCTGCTGATTTAGTTGAACGGTTATCAACTACGTTTGAAACCGAGTTGACGGTAAAAGCAACTGTCCCAGGAAAAGCGTTAGAACACACTATTTATCGTCATCCTTTGTTTGATAGAGAGAGTGAAATTCTCATCGGTGGAGACTATGTTACTACTGAGTCTGGTACTGGTTTAGTTCATACTGCACCAGGTCATGGACAAGAAGACTATATGGTAGGACAACGGTATGGTTTAGGGGTTTTATCTCCTGTGGATGCTAAAGGTAATTTTACAGAAGAAGCTGGACAATTTGCAGGATTAAATGTTCTCAAAGATGCCAATGAAGTGATTATTAATGAGTTGCAAGAAAAAGGTTCATTGCTAAAAGAAGAAGCCTATCAACATAAATATCCTTACGATTGGCGCACCAAAAAACCGACTATTTTTAGAGCAACTGAACAATGGTTTGCTTCGGTAAAAGGATTTCGTGACGCTGCTTTAACCGCGATTAAAACAGTGCAATGGATTCCAGCACAAGGAGAAAATAGAATTACGCCGATGGTCAGTGATCGCTCAGATTGGTGTATCTCTCGTCAACGGAGTTGGGGTTTACCCATTCCTGTTTTTTACAATGAAGAAAACAATGAACCGTTACTAACAGAAGAAAGCATCAAACATATTCAGACAATTTTTGCTGAGAAAGGTTCTGATGCTTGGTGGGAGATGTCTGTAGACGAATTATTACCTGAGCAATATAAAGCAGATGCTCATAAATATCGTAAAGGAACTGATACAATGGATGTCTGGTTTGACTCTGGATCTTCTTGGGCTTCAGTGGCAAAACAAAGACCAGAATTGGAATATCCTGCTGATATTTATTTAGAAGGAAGTGACCAACATAGAGGCTGGTTTCAGTCTAGTTTATTAACCAGTGTAGCCGTGAATGGGATCGCACCTTATAAGACAGTATTAACTCATGGTTTTGTCTTAGATGAAAAAGGCTATAAGATGAGTAAATCATTAGGAAATATTGTTGATCCTAATGTGATCATTAATGGCGGTAAAAACCAGAAACAAGAGCCTGCTTATGGGGCAGATGTGTTAAGATTATGGGTGTCATCAGTGGATTATTCTTCTGATGTTCCTGTAGGAAAAACTATCCTTAAACAGTTATCTGATATTTATCGGAAGATTCGCAATACTGCTAGATTTTTATTGGGTAACTTACACGATTTTGATCCCCAAAAACATACGGTTAGCTATGAGGAATTACCTGAATTAGATCGTTATATGTTACATCGCATCGCCGAAGTCTTTACAGAAGTAACTGATGCGTTTGAAACTTATCAATTCTTCCGTTTCTTCCAAACAGTACAAAATTTCTGTGTGGTAGATTTATCTAATTTCTATCTGGATATTGCTAAAGATAGACTTTATATTTCTCATCCTGAGTCAATGCGTCGTCGTAGTTGTCAAACTGTACTAGCTGTCGCTATTGAAAATTTAGCTAAAGCGATCGCTCCTGTATTATGTCACATGGCTGAAGATGTTTGGCAATTTTTACCCTATGAAACTCCCCATAAATCCGTTTTTGAAGCGGGATGGGTAAAAACATCAAAACAGTGGGAAAATCCAGAACTATCCGCCTCCTGGACGAAAATCAGGGGAATCAGAAACGAAGTGAATAACGCCCTAGAATTAGCCAGAAAAGAGAAGGCGATCGGTTCATCTTTAGATGCAAAAGTGTTACTTTATGTAAGTGATCAAGACTTAAGACAACAGCTTAAAAAATTCAATCCTGCTGATAGTTTAACGGGAAATCAAGTAGATGAATTACGGTATTTTGTCTTAGCGTCTCAAGTAGAATTAGTTGATAGTTTAGAGGAGATTAAAAAAACAGACTATCAAAGCGAGTCCGAGTTAGTTTCTGTGGGAGTTATTAAAGCAGAAGGAGAGAAATGCGATCGCTGTTGGAACTATTCAACAAAAGTGGGAGAATTCAAAGATGATCCAACTATTTGCGAACGATGTAATGCTGCTTTAGTTGGTGAATTTTAGGAAGTTTCAAGGTGCGTTAATAGCGCACCTTTTTCTATCAAGATTTTTTCTTAAGATATTAAGTAATGAGAAATTATGCAAATCACTTCATTAACTATTAAAAATTATAAAGCTTTTCAAGACGTTACTATTAATAATTTACCTAAGTTTTGTGTTTTTGTGGGAGCTAATGGAACAGGTAAAAGTACACTTTTTGATATCTTTGGATTTTTAAGAGATTCTCTCAAAAATAATATTCGTCAAAGTTTACAACGTAGAGGAGGATTTAAAGAAGTTATTACACGAGGACATGAAGAAGAAGATATTTATTTTGAGATAAAATTTAGAATGAAAATTTCGAATAAAGAAAGATTAGTCACTTATGTTTTAGAAATTGGTCTAGAAAAAAATAAACCTATCGTTAAAAGAGAAATTCTCCGTTATAAACGTGGTAGTCAAGGATCTCCGTTTCATTTTTTGGACTTTAAAAATGGGAAAGGTTTTGCCATTACAAATGAAGAAGATTTTGATAAAACTGATGAAGAATTAACTCGTGAAGAACAAAACCTTGATGCAGCAGATACCCTAGCAATAAAAGGACTTGGACAATTCCAACGGTTTAAAGCTGCTAGTGCATTTCGACTTTTAATTGAAAATTGGCACGTTTCTGACTTTCATATTAGTGCAGCTAGAGGAAGCAAAGATGCTGGGTACGCAGAACATTTATCAACAACAGGAGATAACTTACCTTTAGTTGCTCAATATATTTACGAAAATCATCAAGATATTTTTGAGAAAATCCTTCAAAAAATGAAGCAAAGAGTTCCCGGAGTTTCTAAAGTAGAAGCAAAAGAAACTGAAGATGGACGTTTAATATTAAAGTTTCAAGATGAGTCTTTTCATGATCCTTTTGTTTCACGTTATGTTTCTGATGGAACGATTAAAATGTTTGCTTATCTTGTTTTACTACATGATCCTAATCCACATCCTCTTTTATGTGTAGAAGAACCAGAAAATCAATTATATCCTTTATTATTACAAGAATTAGCCGAAGAATTTGAAGCATATACCCGTTTAGAGGGACAGGTTTTTGTTAGCACTCATTCTCCCGATTTTCTTAATGCAGTTAATTTGAATAATATTTTTTGGTTAGAAAAACACGAAGGAATTACAAAAGTTTATCGTGCTTCTGAACAAGAACTACTTAATAATTTATGTCAAGAGGGAGATTTACCTGGATATTTATGGAAACAAGGCCTTTTTGGAGGTGTTGAGCCGAAATGAATCAATCCTATGATTTAGTTTTTTTATTAGAAGAACCTTCAATGAAAGCACTGTTAGAGGTTTTATTACCTAGAATTATTCCTAATGAGATTCGTTTTATATGTTTAGTTCATGAAGGTAAACAAGATTTAGAAAAATCCATCCCTCGTAAACTAAAAGCTTGGAATACACCAGCAAAATTTATCATTATTCGAGATCAAGACTCAGGTAATTGTCTAAAAATAAAAGAACAACTTTATGATTTATGTGAACAATCTGAACGATCTGATACTTTAATTAGAATTGTTTGTCATGAACTAGAATCATGGTTTTTAGGAGACTTAAGTGCTGTTGAAAAAGCATTTAAGCTAAAAATAGGACAACTTAGTAGAAAACAAAATAATCAAAAATATAGAGATCCTGATCAACTAAACTCAGCAAAACAAGAACTTAAAAAACTTGTAAATAATTATCAGCAAATCAGTGGTGCTAAAAAAATTGGACAATATTTAGACATCAAGAACTTAGACAAAAATAAATCTTATAGCTTCAAAGTTTTTATAAGAGGATTAAAAAAAATATTACAAGAAATTGTTACAGAAAGTTAATATTAATTTTAGTCAGTTAAAAAGGATTTAAAGATACCAAAGGAACTTTATTTTTTCATATTTGTGAAATGATAAAAATTACTCCTTTACTTCTTCGCCTCACACTGCACCAAAGTTCTACTAGAAATAGACTAAGGAATTGACCGTGATTAGAAACTTAATATTTAACCTAATTCTAAAAAATCGTGTTATTGTAGTGAAGTGTATGGACACGTAGCTCAGTGGATAGAGCACCAGGTTCCGGTCCTGGGTGTCGGGGGTTCAAATCCCTCCGTGTTCGTTAAGTCTTATAGGAATATAGTCAAAATTCCCTAAACTTTAGAAGATTAGGGAATTCCGACAACATTGAGTTAAACAGCGACTGGTTTAGCTAGGTAACCCATTTCTTCAAGTTTTTGCCAAACCTTATTAACGCTTTCATCTAACGTTTCAAGATCAGTGCGACATTCAACTTCAGGGTTTAAAGGGGGTTCGTAGGGATCATCAATACCGGTAAAAGATTTAATTTCACCTGCACGAGCTTTTTTATATAATCCTTTAACATCGCGATCTTCGCAGACATTCAAAGGCGCATTAACAAAAACTTCCACAAAGTCTCCAATTTTCTCTTTGACTTCCTCACGAATTTCACGATAGGGAGAAATGGCAGAAACTAAAACAATAACACCGTTACGAGTGAGTAAGTGACACACAAAACCGATACGGCGAATATTGGTGTCACGGTCTTCTTTAGAAAAACCTAACCCTTTGGTTAAATTCGTTCTAACAATATCCCCGTCTAATATTTCTAGAGAATAACCTGCATCTCTAAGTTTTTGTTCTAAGGCACGAGTGATGGTGGTTTTGCCAGCCCCACTCAACCCAGTAAACCAAACTGTTACGCCACGTTTTTCCATGTCAATCTTAAAGTTTTCTAAGGTAATGGTTGTCAATAATTATCGATAGATTACCCCGAACTGGGACGAATGGCAATATTTTTCTTAGGGAGTGTGGGAAGAGTGAGGGGGAAACAGAAATTATAAAAGGGTTAAATTGAGTCCCTAAAAAATTTAAGTCCAAATACCACAATTTTTCGGGACAAGATTGTTTAAACTGTAGGTAAGAATGAAAAACCTTACTTTAACAACTTTATCCACTAGCCGAACTCATTAGGATATTTAATGCTAAGACTTGAACGAATCAGTAAAATTTACCCTAACGCAGAAGTATTGAAAGATGTAACTTGGGAAGTGAACCTAGGGGAACGTATTGGTTTAGTCGGGGCAAATGGTGCCGGTAAATCCACTCAACTGAGAATTATTAAAGGAGAAATTGAACCCACCTCTGGTGAGGTGATTCGTCCAGCTAGTTTAAAAATTGGTTATTTGACCCAAGAATTTGAAGTTGAACCCAGTCGTACCGTTAATCAAGAGTTTTGGACGGTGTTTTCTGAGGCTAATTTTATACAAGATGAATTAGCTAAAGTGACACAACAAATGGAAACAGCACAAGGGGATGAATTAGATGAGTTAATTCATAAATTAGATAATTTACAACGAAAATTTGAAGCGTTGGATGGTTATGTTTTAGAAGCAGCGATCGCAAAAATATTACCAGAAATGGGGTTTGAATTAGAAGATAGTGAGCGTTTGGTTAGTGATTTCAGTTGTGGCTGGCAAATGCGTATGAGTTTAGGAAAAATTCTGCTTCAAGAGCCAGATTTATTACTGTTGGACGAACCAACTAACCACTTAGATCATGAAACCGTTGAGTGGTTAGAAGGTTATCTTAAAGGGCTAAATATTCCTATCGTTATCGTTTCCCATGAACGGGAATTTTTAAACAAAATATGTACAAAAATTGTGGAAACGGAGCGAGGTATTTCTACGACTTATATCGGTAATTACTCTGATTATGTGCAACAAAAAACTTTGAGCCGTGAAATTCAAGAAAATACTTATGAACGGCAACAAAAAGAAATTGCTAAACAACAACAATTTATTGATCGATTCCGTGCCAGTGCTACCCGAAGTACCCAAGCGAAAAGTAGGGAAAAACAATTAGACTCTATGGAACGAGTAGAAGCTCCTGTTGCTGAATTAAAGACCGTTACTTTTGAGTTTCCGCCGGCTCCCAAAAGTGGCAAAGAAGTGGTTATTATCAAAGATTTAGTTCATAATTATGATGACCAAATTCTTTTCTTAGGGGCTAACCTCATGGTTGAAAGAGGCGATCGCATTGCTTTTTTGGGTCCCAATGGTGCTGGAAAATCGACTTTACTTCGTTTGATTATGGGGCTAGAAAATCCCACCGAAGGACTTGTCACTTTGGGTAAACATAATGTTCTCCCAGGATATTTTGAACAAAACCAAGCAGAAGCATTAGACTTAACTAAAACTGTGATGAATACCATCCATGATGAAGTTCCTGACTGGAAAAATGTTGAAGTCAGAAGTCTTCTAGGCCGCTTCTTATTTAGTGGGGATACGGTATTTAAAAAAGTTGAAGGGTTAAGTGGTGGAGAAAAAGCTCGCCTTGCTTTGGTAAAAATGCTCTTACAATCGGCTAATTTACTGGTTTTAGATGAGCCAACCAATCACTTAGATATTCCGGCAAAAGAAATGCTAGAACAAGCTCTTTCTAAGTACGATGGAACGGTTTTGTTAGTGTCTCATGATCGCTATTTTATCTCACAAGTCGCCAATAAAATCGTAGAGCTTTGTGATGGAGAATTAGTGGTTTATCCTGGTAATTACTATTACTATTTGGAGAAAAAAGAGGAAGAACGATTAAAAGCAGAACAAGCAAGAATCCAGGCGGAAAAAGAAGCAAAAGCTGCTGCTAAACGGGCGAAACAAAGGGAAAAACAAAAAGCTAAGAAAAAGAAAGGGTAATATCAATGATTAGTAACCAGTGAAGTAGGTAGGCATAATTAAACACGCAACATTTGTAGGGTGGGTAATGTCTAGAAGTCCCTTTGTATTAGGAGTTCGGGTTCGGGAGTTCGGGAGTTTGTACCTTATAAGTCCAGGAAATGCTATATTACTCTCCTGACTCCTTCTTCAATCTTAAAAAGCTTAACTAAAAATACAGGATTTAAGGGGGATAAACGGGTTAAATTAGCAATAGAAATAGAACGAGATACGTTAATATTTAATAGTTGATAATTCCAGCTATTTTTATCAATCCAATCTAAACATATTACTAAATTTTCTAAGGTTGCTAAGGCAATAAGAATGATGCCATCTTTTGCTAATTTTTCTTGACAAATGTCTAAAATCTCAATTAAATTTCCCCCACTTCCTCCGATAAAAATTCTATTAGGATTAGGTAATGTTGATAATTTATCTGGAGCTTTTGTTTGAATAGATGCTATATTATTAACTTGAAATCTCTGACAATTTTTATTAATTAAATTAATGCCAATTGCTGTTTTTTCAATAGCATAAACCTGAGAATTAGGACGTAAACGGGCAATTTCAATAGAAACCGATCCCGTTCCTGCACCAATATCCCAGATAATTTCTTGTAATTTTAAACCTAATTCTCCTAATATAATCATCCTAACTTCTCTTTTTGTCATCAGTCCAGGGCGATCTTTAAAACTCAAAAAATAATGGTCTTCAATTCCAAAAAGGGGTAACTTGTCAAGCTCTTTTTTAGTTAAATTAATACTATTTTTACGCAACAAAATAACAACATTAAGAGGAGAAAAATGGGAACTTGTAAGATTAGCTAATATTTCAGGAGTAAAACAATTGACTTTTTCATCAGTATTGCCTAAATTTTCACAAACCCAAATATCATAATTAATGGGAATATTTAAACTCAAAAAAAGTTTAGCGATCGCCTGGGGATTGTTTTTTCTATCTGTCAGGATAGCAATTTTTTCTACTCCTTGCTGTAAATTAGTAATTAACTCGTCTAAATCACGACCATGACCACTAATAATCTTAGCATCATGCCAAGGTATTTTAACCCGACTAAACCCTAATTGTATAGAACTGATATAGGGATAAAATTCCAATTCGTCTACATCAAACTGTTCTAATAATAATCTTCCTAAACCAAAAAATAACGGATCACCACTGACCAAAATAACAATAGATTCATGATAGCTTTTAATTTGTTGAAGGGTTTTAATATCTTGGTAAAAGTTACTAATAATTACTTTATCTCCCAGATAATCTGGGAAATAGCTTAAATGGCGATCGCTTCCCATTAATAAGTTAGCTTGCTCAACAATTATTTGAATTTGTGTTGTCAAACTTTCTTTTCCATTTAAACCAATTCCTACAATTTTAATCATAAATTTATTCAAACAATACTAAGAAGTTTTAGATAACTTCTCGGTTTCTGGAACAGCAGATTTGGGTTTACTTCCTGTGTTACGAACATTAACAAGTTTACTGAGTAAATCAAACCAAAAAGAAGCACCCATAGAAATAGCAACGGTACTAATCAGTAAACCTATAAATGTCTTGAGTACCTTCAAAATTCTGACAACATAATTAGATGATGCGACTTGATTATTTTTAGTATTTTTACATAAAATAGGAAAGCGAAAACCAGCTTGTTGTTCAAAATTAATACAACTCCAACCAATAGGAAGAGAAAGTTCTTCTAAATTCTGCTTAGTGGTACTCTTTATACAGTCGAAGCTATCGTTACTCTGACAAGTTGTTTCTAACACTTCTGCACTTTTAACGAGTGCATCTCTTAAAATTTCATCGGTTGATAGTCTGCTAATGATGTGGAAACTATCTGCATTGGCAACAAACGCAATAACAAAACTAATGATTAAAGCTAACCCTTTCGCATTACGTTTATAAACTCCCGATGCACGTTCCATGGAATTATTAAACCAAATTTCAATTTCTTTGGAAAATTGTTCGATATCTTTTCCCGTTGTTTCTACCTTGGTTTGAGCGCGATGAGCAAGTGTCACTATACTATCTTTTAAAGTTGCAGGAAGTTTACTTAGAATATATTCGATTTCTTCTTGTAATTGTTGATTTTGTTCTGTACCTTTATTGAATTTATTGATAAGAGCATTATTATTTTGATTATTATCCGTTTGTTCAAGAATTTTTGCTTTTTTGTCTGAATCCCATTTTAAAAAGTCTGGATCTAAAATTTTAGCAACATAAACTAAATTCAGTTTCATTTCTTGACAGATAATTTTAAAATTCTTGTCTTCAAAAAATGTGTTTTCGATATTACGCAATTTTTCAACTAACTTTTTGTAATTTTCACCATTATCACTATCCTTATTTTCAAAAGTTATAATGAGTTCACCTAGTTTAGTTTTAATTCTTAAAAGACTAATTTCTAATGTATATTTTTTCTCATAAAAGTCATTATATATTTCTTTCATTGCTTCTACAAATTTGCTGGCATTTTCTTCATCCATATCTTGAATTTCACTTAATTTTTCTATTAATTTCTTCACCAACCCTTTGAATTTATTACAACTGAGGTAATGAATGAGTGTTGGAATCTTTAATACTTCTAGTAAAGTTGTTGCAAATGTCTCACTAGGAATATAAGAGGGTAAAGCAGAATTTTCTAATAATTTTTCTCTTATTTCTATTAATTTATATCTAGTATTTTGGTCATTTTCATCAATCTTCTCAATCAATAGTTTATTGAATTTTTCTTTGATTTTTAATTTACTTATCTCTAGAGACTCTTTTTGTTTTGTATTAGGGATTTTCTTTATCTCTTGCTTAAAAGTGTCTTTAACTTCTGGTTGGATGCTTTCGATATCCTCAACTTTTTCTATTAGCTGATTTTTGAGGTTTTCAATTTTCTCAGAACTCCCAAAATTTAATAGCTTGTTCCTTTTTAAAAGAGATGATACTGCACCTTGGCCTTGATGGTTTAAGTTTTTAATCAAAGGATTACTATATAATTCGTCAATTAATTGCTTAGTCTGCTTTATTTCTTCAACACTATCTACGTCACTTCCTATCAGAAGATACTTAATTGAGGTTTTTAAATGTTTAGCTCTAAACTCAAAAAGTGTGCTAATAATTTCTTGAATCTCTGATGCAATTAAGCTAAGACTTATATAAACAAAAATTAAGCCAATAGCAATATCTAATACAAATGGAAGCGTCAGCATTATTCATTTCCACCGAGTTTAAAATAGAAGTTCACCGAATTGAATATGTTTTTTCTGCAACAAAATAAAATACTTATCTGTAATCTTAATCATATTTCCTGACAAATATTAGTCTATTTAATAAAAATTTAAGGTTTAAAGATTGTTTTTCCACGCTAAAATTAGCAAAGCATTAATAATAGCAGCAGCTACAGATGATCCTCCTTTTCGTCCTTCTACACGAATTTGAGGCACATCAATTTGTGCTAACATTTTTTTTGATTCTAGTACAGAAACAAAGCCGACAGGGACACCAATAATTAAACTAGGTTTAAGCTTTTTTTCTTGAATTTGTTGACATAATGCAAGCAAAGCAGTAGGAGCATTTCCAATCACATATATTCCTTGAGGATACTGTTGATAACATTCTAATAAACCTGTCTCAGTTCGCGTTTTTCCAGGAAGAGCATAAGTTGCTTTTTCTATAGCTGTAATAATAGGATTATTAAAAGTTTTAGCAACTAAATTAATAATGCCTTGTTTTACCATTGTTACGTCTGTAATAATAGGAGTTTTGTTCTGTAAAGAATTAATACCAATAGCAATAGAATTAGGACTAAACTTAAGTAAATTAAGAAACTCAAAATCAGCCGTTGAATGGATAACACGACGGACGATTTGATATTCTAATAAATTCAGATTATGTTGACCAACTTCTTGATCAATAATTTTGAAACTTTCTTCAACAATGGGATGATTTAAAGAACTGTTTTCTTTCATGTAATACCTAATAGAAATGAAACGTATAAAATTGATTTCTAATTTTCTCTACAATTGTGCTGAAAATTTTATATACTTATAACATAAGCAAATAATCTTTATTATACAGCTTTTCTAAGTATTTTCTTTTAATTGTGCTATTCCCTAAATATTGAGAAATCTGAAAAAAGTCAATGAAACAGCGTTATTTACTCTTATTACCTTTTATAATCTTTTTATTGGGCGGTTCTAATGCACCTATTTTACATCCTTTTAATCTCGAAAAACTCTCTGGTAATATTCATTTAACCTTAAAACATGGCGTTTGGAAATTGTGGGAAGAAAAACCTGTTTATCAAGATATAACGCTAGATCTAGTATGTCATCAAGGTCAATGTGAACCCGAAGTATGGGGATATGCTAAAAAATTTAATCAAGATGTAGATCATCAAGGAACGTTAGAAAAAAATAACATAGAGAAATTAAAACTTAAAAATATTAAAACTAAGCAATTCGATGAATCATGGCAACTAGAAATTACCATGAATATTCAATCTCATCCTTGGAATACGAAAATATCACCAGCGGTTTATAGGATTCATTTAGTTCCTAATAAAAATGGAATTATAGGTAGTTATCAAGGAAAATATAATCAAAAATTTTTACGAGGTAGTGTCACTGGAAAAATTCAACAATTTTGGCCACTTCCTATCAAAAATCATAAAACTTTAGCTCCTCAAGAACATCCCCGTCTTGTCTTTCGCAAGCATCAATTATCATCTATAAAAGAAGTAATTAAAACTCCAGAAGGACAAGCCATTATCCAACAATTACAAACAAATTTAAAAAGACCTATTTATTACGAGGGATATGTTCCTACTGGTGGCTATTATGCTTCTGGGTACTGCTTTTTAGCGTTAATTAATAATGATAAGAGTTTAGCTGAGACTGGTTGGAAAATAGTAGAAAAATCAATACAAAATCCCGGTAGAAGATTATTAGAACATTCTCCTATTGTAGCAGGTGTTGCCTTAGCTTATGACTTTTGTTATTCTCTTTGGGATCAAGAAAAAATAACTAAAGTGACTGGTTGGTTAGCAGCACAAACTGAACAATTAGTAAAAGGTGATTCTCCTCGTAACGGATGGAATAGTAATGCTGGTAGTAACTGGAATGCAAGAGCAAGAGGTGCAGCGGGATTAGCTGCTTTAGCTATTTTAAATGAACCTGGTATATCCAATGATAAAATCTATCATTATATGAGAACCGCAGAACGTAATATTAAACGATATTTGACCACTGCAATTGGTGATCGTGGTTTCGGAAGTGAAGGCGATCATTACACAACTGAACCCTTAATTTTAACAGTATTCCCTTTTTTACAAGCTTATAGCAATGTCATAGGAAAAGATTTAGTTAAAGGTTCTTCTGCTCAATGGATTTTACCCCATTATCTGATGCGACTCATCCCTGAGAATAATAACTTAAATATAGCGACATACGGACGACATCGCTACTATGCAGGTTCTTCTGTTTTTTATATGGGTTTAGGAACTGTTCCTGAAGATTTTTTACCAGGAATTGTACCAATTTTTGAAAAATATATGGACTTTAAAAATGATAAACTTGTTGGAAGTAAGCTACCTCATAATGTTCCTTTTTTATTAACTTTTTATAGTCAAAATAAGAATTTTGATTTTAAACATCCTATTGATGTGTTTAATTATAATTTTGTTGATCGCCAAAAAGGCTTTTATAATTTCAGAAATCAATGGAAAAACCAAGATGATTTTGTAGCAAATATTTACTTAAAAAAAGAATTAGTTGGAGGAGCTTGGCATTTTCCCGATGTGGGAAGTTTTCGTATTTCTGGGTTAGGAGAAACTTGGGCTAAAGCTGGCAAATCTGTGCCAGAATGGCAAGAAGAAAATGTTGTTATCCTACCCAAAACTTCTCCTTGGAAAACCTCTAAACCCCTCGTTTTTGTCTCTAACCCCGATGGATCAGGAATTGTCTCCCTACAAACCAATACAAATTGGCGGAAAAATAGTAAACCCCCAGTAGGAATTGCCGGATTACGTTCTTTTGCTGTAGATTATAGCCAAACATCAGGTGTTCCTGGGTTATTTGTGGTAGTTGATCGCTTTATTGGTAATAATGATGCTGAAGAATTCAAAGAAAAAGTATGGATTATGCACACCCCAGGAAACGTAACAGTGAAGGATAATAGCTTTATCATTCAAGGTAGCAATCAAGCAACAATGAAAGGAACATTTATTGCTCCTAAAGCAGTCAAAATTACCACCCAAAAAACTGATATCGGTACTAAAATTATGGCAACGGGAGGACAAGAATTTTTTGTCATTATGACAGTACAAAAAAAATCTCCACCCCCATTAACAATAACAGGATCGGGGATGGAGGCAAAAGTTACTATAGGGGAACAAAAGATTTCTTTTGACCAAGATAGAATCAGGTTATCTACTATTAATCCTTAGGAATTTCTTGGTATTTCGATAACTCATTAAGCTTCTCTTCAAAAAGATCAATCTCCATATTTTCATCGTCTCTAATCGATAGCGATCGCTTGACTTGCCCTATATATAAAGGTAAACTAAAACCAGGCTCAGGATGAACCAACGTACGCGCACGAATGGTTAGTTTATTGTCTTTTCCCGAGGTTCTTCCATAGGAAAAATAATCATTAGCTGCTTGTGCTAAGGTGGCTTCTAATTCTGTTGCTGTAATCGAAGGTTTAACCACAATAACAACTTGATTACCCCCATTATCATAAACACGAGAAAAGCGAACCGCTCCAGGAATTTCTGTCCGCTCAAATAAACCTAATCCTAACCCAAATAATCCCACGGTTAGAACTATCATAAACCCTGTAATTCCTACTAATCGAAAACGAATTCCCCACTTAAAAATAAAGGCAACAATGGCTAATAAGAAGAAGACCACAGTAGCAATAATAGACCATTGTGTATAGGTGGAAAAACCAAGGGATGTTAATGTTTCCATCAGTAATAATTAATTGATTACATCCCTATATCTTAGCTCAAATCAGGTTTGAAGTCTCCATGCTTTGAAAAACATGGATTCTAGTCGTTAAGTTCCGACAGGCTTGCATCCGTGTCTCTACTTGTTGACTTATTAGATTTTCATCTAACTTAATGCCCTTCAACCGACATCTACATCCCTCGATTTGATAATAATTATCAAACTGTGGACTTACTTTTAGGCTTTTTTAGGTAGCTTTCCGAGTGGTTGTACCAAAATTACGGCAATAAATCACTCCTTTTTGCTGCATTGCTTGCCTGTTCCATAGTCGTAGGATTGACCCCGTCTCTTACTGGCTGGAATTTCACCTTTATCTAGCAAAATATCAT
>JASJDW010000275.1 GCA_030064955.1 Crocosphaera sp. | reverse complement strand
CATGAGAAGGCAATCAATTTTTAATAAGTTAGGATCAAAATAAAACACTATTGCCTATTCCCTATTCCCTCTCACCACTAGCAAATTTTATCAAAGGTGCAAGATATGAGTTTGACCGAAAATTGGTAGAGCCAATTAGATTAAAATAGTGATTTAGTATTGATAGGTACATTGCTCAAAGAAATGAATGAAGAAAAAATACCTTTTTGGCGTGATTCACGAGTTGTTAAAGTAATTATACAGCTTTTGATTCTGACTGTTATTGTTTCCCTTTTAATTATATTTGGCAATAATCTGGTTAGTAATTTTAGACAATTAGGGTTAACATTTGGTTTCGGTTTTATTTTTGATCCTGACTTAAATTCCCGTTTCAATATTGGGGATACACCTATTGCTTATAAGCCAACTGATCCCTATTATCGAGCCATTTTAGTTGGCTTATTAAACTCCTTACGAGTTATGATTACTGGGATTATTTTAGCTTTTATTTTAGGGGTAATGATTGGACTGGGAAGATTATCTGATAACTGGTTAGTTCAAAAAATTGCGACGATTTACGTAGAAATTATACGGAATACTCCCTTACTATTGCAGTTATTTTTTTGGTATTTTGCTGTTTTTCTTAAGTTCCCGAAAATTGATAATCCTTTAATTCTATTTAATTCTATTTTTCTATCCAATCAAGGGGTTTATATTCCCTTTCCCTTGGGAAATATACAAACTTTTTTAGGAATTTTAGCTTTACTTTTAGGTGGGATTATTGCAGTTTTGATTTGGCGCAAAAAAACTCAAGTTATTATTCAACAAGGAACAACAGGTCAAGTTTATAATATTATTTTAGCTGGCATGGGAGTTATCTCAATTTTAATCATTTTCTTAGGGTTAGATTGGCAATTTCCTAGCTATGACTCTCAAATAAAACGTATCCAAAACGGCTTGAATCTTTCCCCTGAATTTGCTACCTTATTAGCAGGATTAACCATTTATACCGCAGGGTTTATTGCTGAAGTAGTGCGCTCGGGGATTCAATCGGTTTCTAAAGGACAATGGGAAGCAGCCAAAGCATTAGGATTAAACTCAGGTTTAGCCATGCGTTTAGTCATTTTTCCCCAAGCATTACGGGTGATGATTCCCCCATTAACCAGTGAATTTTTAAACTTAGCAAAAAATTCCAGTTTAGCGGTTGCCATTGGGTACAATGATATTTATGCCGTATCTAATACTATTTCTAATCAAACAGGAAAATCCATTGAAATGTTGTTAATTGTTATGGTAACTTATCTAATTTTTAACTTAATTATTTCCTCTGGAATGAACTGGTTAAACCACTCAGTACAACTTAAAGAAAAATAAGATGAATGAAACCATTAGTTTTTTGATTAAAATTATTATCCCTTCTCTAATACTTTCCCTGATTATTAAATATGTAAGCCCTTTATTGTCTATTTCTCCTACTAATATTAATGCCATCATCATAGTGATGATACTACCCTTGATAATTACTTTATTTTTAAGTAAAAAATTGTTGGATAATCGTTCTAATTCTTAAGCTAAAGATCTCCTCCATAGAAATTGAAAGAGTCATGAAGTTTTCTCAATGGATTGGTTTTGTTATTTTAGCCCTTTGTGTTTACATTCTGTGGGAAATTAGACAGTTATTACTTTTATTATTTACCGCTGTAATTATTGCTAATTTTCTCAATCATGGTGTTCAACTATTACAAAAGCTGCGAATTAAACGAGGCTATGCAGTTTTACTATCCATCATATTATTATTAACAACAGTATCAGTATTTTTTTGGCTTATTATTCCTCCGTTTGCTCAACAATTACCAGAATTATTGAAGTTAGTTCCTTTGGGAATTGATCAATTAATTGCAAGTATTAGAGAGTTTATTCTACGTCTTGATCCAGAATTAATTAATGCTTTACCCAGTAGTGAAAAAATTATAGAACAATTACAACCCCTAATAGAAAGAATTGCAGGACAAGGATTATCCGTATTTTATACAACTTTAGGCATTCCCTTAACCCTATTATTATTATTTGCCTTAACTTTGATGTTATTAGCCAATCCTATTGCCTATCGTCAGGGATTTATTCGTTTATTCCCCTCATTTTATCGAAAAAAAATAGACTATGTTTTAAGAGAATGCGATCGCTCATTACAAGGAGGACTCACCGCCATTTTATTTCAAATGGTGATGATTTCTCTGTTGAGTTTTATTGGTTTATCTATTTTAAGAATGCCCTTAACTTTGGCTCAAGCTATGTTAGCAGGAATTTTAACCTTTATTCCCAATATTGGCCCCGTCTTAAGCTTTATTCCTCCTGTGGCGATCGCTTTATTAGAAAATCCTTGGAAATCCATTGCCGTCTTCATTTTCTATGTTACCTTTTATATCATTATTCAAATCATAGAAAGTAAATTATTAACCCCCATATTCATAGACAATAGAAAATCATTATTACCTGGCTTAACCTTACTCTCACAAGTGTTTTTTGCCAGTTTATTTGGTGTATTGGGGTTCTTTTTAGCCCTACCTTTAGCCCTCGTTAGTAAAATCTGGTTAAAAGAAGTATTAATCAAAGATATTTTAGACCGATGGAACATTGAAGGAGGCAGGAGTTGAAAGGCAGAGGGCAGGAGGAAATATGTAGCCAATCTTGTAGGTTGGGTTGAGGAACGAAACCCAACCATATTAAGAACTATTATTAATATGAAATGGAAATCGTAACATTCATTTTCGTTCAGGTACTTATCAATGCGAACCCTCTCAGAAATTAACGAAAAAATTACCGAAAAAAAAGCCGTGGTTTGGACTGTGGAAGAACTGAAAACACGGGTTCAAGAAATCGGTATTGACCAAGCGTTTAAAACCGTTGATGTCATCTGTACCGGAACCTTTGAACCGATGGAGTCATCTGGGGCTATTCTTAACTTAGGTCATACCGATCCTCCCATTAAAATCCGACAATGTTGGTTAGATGGAGTTCCCGCTTATGCAGGGTTTGGGGCCGTGGATCTCTATATTGGGGCGACTGCTATGGTGGATTATAAGGCGATCGGTGAGATGAATGATACTGAAAACCGCCAGGGGACTGTTAACGTAGAACGGGGAGGTGGTCACGTTATTGAAGACTTGATCGCAGGAAAACCTGTCAGTCTCAAGGCCATTGGTCAAGTCACCGACTGTTATCCTCGGGCCTCCTTTGAAACCACCATCACCCGCAAAACCATCAATCAATTTTATTTATATAACCCCCGTAACCTCTATCAAAACTTTATTGTGGGGGTTAATAGTAGCGATCGCTTTTTATATACGTATCTGGGCCCTCTACAACCCAGTTTAGGCAACGCTGTTTATTCTAACCCAGGGGCGATCGCTCCTTTATTCAACGATCCTGACTTAGAATTAATTGGCATCGGGAGTCGCATTTTTTTGGGGGGTGGTGTGGGTTATATTGCTTGGGAAGGAACTCAACATTTTCCGTTACAGAAACGGTTATCTAACCGTACTCCTATTGGTCCGGCGGCCACGTTAGCGTTAGTGGGAGATGCTAAAACCATGTCCCCTGAATGGGTTAGGGGGTGTTATTTTAATCATTATGGGCCTTCTTTGATGTTAGGGGTAGGTATTCCTTTTCCTGTCTTGGATCGTAAAGTGATTGAACATTGTGCCGTTGGGGATAAAGATGTGGTTGCACCAGTGATTGACTTTTCCATTCCCCGTCGAGTTCGTCCTACCTTCGGTTTAGTTAGTTATGGTCAACTAAAAACTGGCCGTATGACCATAGAAGGAAAAAGTGTACGAGTTGCCCCTTTAGCTAGTATTGCTTTATCTCGAAAAGTAGCGCAAGGGTTAAAAAATTGGATTGAAAAGGGAGAATTTACTTTAACCGATCCTGTTGCCCCTTTACCCAAAGATCGGACGTTTATGGCTCAAGATTTATGGGGATCTCAAATGACGCTAGAATAGCACTAATTGTTTATTATACCAATTTTCAAAAGTAATCGGAAACTTGGTAGGTTGGGTAAAACGATAGTGAAACCCAACAAAAGCTTATGGGTGTTAGGTTTCGTGTCTTAACCCAACCTACACTTTAAACTTTAGGCATGGGGAGTGTCAATGAGAAACAGCCCAAGAACGGACTTCACCTAATGTTACAGGAGTGCGATCGCTGACATCGATGGTAAAGCGAAAGACTCGTTTTGCCCTCAGACCATTTTCAGGATCAAAAAATTTCAACTTGACATCCCAACATTCGCTACCATACCGACAAAAGGGGCTTTTTTCTACTTCAATACTATGAAGTTCCATACCAATAGCGACCGCTTCGGAGAAGGTTTGTACGGCTTGAAACGCGTTCGTGGCAGCAAAATTTAAAGCGCGATCGCGGGCTATCTGTCCTAAGTTTAGCAAATCATAGTAAACTCGATTGAGGAAACTAGATAAGGAACGACGCATCATTGTAACCTCAGCTTCTTCATATTCCGTACTCACTGTTTGCATTGCTGATTCAATCAAAGTATTGACTTTCCAGCCATACATTCCTCTCGGACTGTTCACTTTGATCACAGGAATGACTTGACCTGAGAATAATTTTACGGTTTCATCGGTTAAGATAGCGGGAATACTGACCCGTTCGATATAATCTTCGTCATCTTCGGATAAAACTTGACCAGCTAACATATATTGCATGATTTCATACACATCTGCCCCAAAAGACCCCACGGGTTTGATTGCATAGATAGGGGTGAGTTCTAAGTTTAATGTCCAAATCAGGGATTTCGCTTCGGATAGGTTACTTTCTAAATAATCTACCATCTGACGGGCATCGTAGGGATTTGCTGGTACTTGGGTATTATCTACTGTTACCGCCGGCATTAACTGTTTAAAGGTATCTCGTCGCGCTTCTGTGCCGAAATCATAACCTAATGTTCCCAAGGCATAAACTAGGTTTGACCGTTGAGAAGGAGTAATATTACTAGGAACAATATTATTAATTTTTGGATTAGGGGAAATACTGTTGAGTTCAGTGGATTTATTGGGCGTATTACTGGGAATAATTGCAGATTGAGGTATATTTTCGGTTATTACGGGGATTGAAGAGGGGATGTCACTAGAAGGTGTAATTGATGCTTCTCTGGATTCTATTCTAATTTCAGAACTTTTCTCTACTTCCATATCACATAATATCTCTCCTGTCAAGCTTTCGTAAGCCCCAGAAATATTAATTTTTCCTAATAAACAGCGTTCAGGTTCTTCTGTCTCATCAGGATCGCAAGGAATAGCACTATTGGTCAATGCTGCTCTGACTGCCTCCGCATCGGGAGCCATCCCCTGTTCTAATTGTAAACTCATTAATAACGCTGCCACCCCTGTAACGATGGGTGCAGCGCAACTGGTTCCTTTTTTACGGATGGGGTCATCTGTTGAAGGTTGCGCCCCTAAGATGTTTTCTCCTGGAGCAAGAATCCCTTGAGAGGCGTATTTACCGCCAAAATTACTAAATTTAAAGGGTTCTCCTGTATCTTTCATGGCTCCCACTGTTAACACATTGTCTAACACCGCCGGAACACACCAACATTCCCCTTTATCGTTCCCCCCAGGAGCCACCACTAAGATATTATTATCCTGTGCCTGACGAATGGCTTTATCAATAAATTCGTGAGCGAGTCCGCTTTGCGTGGGGTGACAAGCAGCACAATGAATTATATTAACCCCTTGTTCAATAGCGGTACTAATGGCGCGAGAAAGGTTTAACGGGTTGATAAAATCGTCGTTACCATAGGCAATAGGAATATTAATGATGGTTGCATTGGGGGCAATACCTTCTACGGGGGAGTCTGGTTGCCCGCAAATGGTACTGATAATATGATTAGCATGGAAGCGTAAATGGAGACTTGCCCTAATATTTTCATCGGGGATCGCTTCTTCCATCATTTCCCCTTTTTCTTCTTCACTTTTGCCAGTGCTTTCTATGTCTAAAAACGCCTGTAAATCTTCAGGATCAATGGGAAATTCTTCGGCCCAATATGGGTCAATACGAGTTAGATTAGCATCTTGAAAACAAGCTCTCTCCAGGTCAACTGGCCCGTCTAAAACAGCAATTTTAATGCGAGGATCGCCTTTCGTATGGGAACGTAGGGCAGAGAGTCCAGCAATATCAGAAAGATCAGGCATAATTAATACAATAGAACTTAAAAATAATCTACAACAATAAAATGAGTCAAATCTCCCAGACTGAGTTAAAACCCAATTTAGCCGACCATTTACCAGATCATAGCCAATTACCGGACGAAGACGGAAGCTTTGTGAAGAATTATCAAGAACCGCCTCAAGGAGACTTACTGACTGACTGTATCACTCCCATTTTAAAGCAATTGCACCCTGATGGAAATTATTGTATTGGCCGAGACTGTGGCATTTATTGGCGACTTCCTGACCCCCCCGAAGCTCCGGAAAAAGGGGCAGAAGCTCCAGATTGGTTCTATATTCCGAATATCCCTCCCACTATCAACGGTAAGGTTCGTCGTTCCTTTGTTTTGTGGCAAGAAACTGCTATTCCTTTAATTGCCTTAGAATTTGTTTCGGGTAATGGTTCAGAAGAACGGGATCAAACCCCTGTTAAGGGTAAGTTTTGGGTCTATGAACGAGCCATCCAAATCCCATTTTATGGCATTTATGAGGTCAAAAAAGCTCAGGTGGAAGTCTATCAATTGCTCAATGGTCGCTATCAAAAAATGATACCCAATGATCGGGGTCATTATCCCATTGAACCGTTAAAGGTGGAATTAGGAATATGGCGCGGAGAATACCAAAATCAACAGTTTCCTTGGTTGCGCTGGTGGGATGCTGAGGGTAACTTACTATTAACCTCTCAAGAACAAATTGAACGGGAACGTCAACGGGGCGATCGCCTAGCAGCGCAACTGAGAGCTTTAGGAATCGACCCAGAGGCTTAAAATTAGGCTCTAACACCAAATACGACCGCGACGGAAGGGTTTTTCTTTAGGATCTCGTTTATGGTCTTTAAACATGGCTTTCCAGCGACCATAATCTTCTAGTCCCGTTGTCAAGGTTTGGGTTTGTTGTTTTTTGTGAATGGGACGCTCCATCTGTTGCCAAGTTGCTCCAGAAATTTTGCCGTTATTATTGTTTCCGGTTTGGTCTGCGATCGCAGTTCCATTTCCTTCATTCAATGGCCAGTAAGCTACTAATCCTGTTTCATTTCCCTTGAGGGGTTGCTCAAGGTATTTTTTAATTTCTTGAGCAGAAAGAACTCGTTTCCACAAAGACATTTCAGCAATTTGACCTTGAAAAAAGATATCGCTATGGAGAGTTCCCCCCAGAGTCACAGGAGAACCGGAGGCATTATCTAAGGCTTTTCCTGCAAAAGAACCACGATAAATGTTGTTGTCTAAATATACGGTGATCTGACCTGCATCAAAGACTAAACCTACAAAGTGCCAACTTCCAGATTTTAATTCTCCTTTGCCAAAGGTTTTAGTTATATCATCTTTGTTTTCATCAATATAAACATCTAGGCTACCATCTGGACTCACCCCCATTTCAAAATTATCATTTTTTTGATCCGATGCACGGGCTAAAAATACGTTATGAGTGCCATGATTGCTTTTGGTTTGGTTTAATTTTGTGGGTTTAATCCAAACCGAAATTGTCAAGACTGAACTCTTGGCAGCGAAAACCCCTCCAATGTCTTTATTTCCGAAATTTACGTGGTCATCTTTGCCATCAAAGGTCAGAACTGATTCTGGGTTACTCATTGTCTAGTTCCTCTCAATATCCTCTGTTACCAAATTCCTCCATGTTTCCTAGAATTTCTAGGGAACTGGTCACATCATGGGCTTTAAATTAAGCCCCCGTTATACTGCCCTAAGCAGTTAACGGCGGGTTTGTGACGTTTGTGCATTTCCTTGATAGTTTTATGAATTTAAGCCCAAATGCGACCGCGACGGAAGGGTTTTTCTTTAGGATCTCGTTTATGGTCTTTAAACATGGCTTTCCAGCGACCATAATCTTCTAATCCTGTAGCTGGAATATAGGTTGTCTCTGAGTCAGTTGAGGGTGTTGGGTTAACGGGTTTTTCTGGGGTTTCGGGTTGGGTTTCGTTATTTTTTCTGCGCGGTGACATGGATTAAGTCTTCTCCTTTAATTTTCAAGGGTTTAATTTAGGTGTTAAAAACGTCTCATTCCCGACATTTTCAAGTAACCGTAGGCAGGATACTGAAATTGTGCCGGATCGTTGTAATTAGCTCCGTGCATCAAGTCCATACGAATATGTAATAAGTCGTCTCCCCGTCCATGAATAACATCAACACATTGATATGTTTGGATAAAGTGGGGGCGTTTGACGGGAGGACATTGTTTGGGTAGTGTCATTTTTATGAGTAATAAACGATTGGTGACAAGTCTTAGGTTAATTGTAATATCTTTGGCGCAGGTAAAGGCTTTTTTTCTTGGGTATAAGCATAGATCAAGTCCTCTAAAACTTCTTTAGCATTCTCCAGAGCTTCTTCATAAGTTTTACCATGAGTTCGAGCATACTTACCCCATTCCGGTAAACTGGCAATGTAGGCACTATCTTCTTGTGACCATTGAATTAAAATACTATACTTCATCATTACTCACCTTCTTGTTTTAATTTTTCTAATTCTTTGAGTGCTGTCATAACATCTTTTTCTTGATAAGGTTGAGCGTCTTTACTATCTTTTCCAGCAAGAACGATAGGATTTTCCATTAAGGGATGAACCCAATAAGTATGACTTCCTTTGCCCCGTTTAGGTAATAGTCTAAATCCTGCTTTTTGCAACATTTGTTTTAATTCTCTGATTTTTTTTGGCATAGGTAAAAATAGAGAAAATATAGCCGTTACGTTAATAAGAATTAAGCTTAATAAATGTACCAAATCAGAGCATGGGTATCCAAAACAGCTTTGAGCAATTAAATATCCTCTCTTGGAAAATTTTTCCATGCTTCTTTTCGCATTTCATCTATGTCTCCAGAAGAAGGAGCTTGACCTAAATCTTGACAAATTCCGAATAAAGATTGACGGGGTTTCTTGCTCTTTTCTGATTCTGATTCAAGGTCAGAAGAAAGTTCTTCAATAAGGCGTTTTTTCTCCACTGGGGATAATTGTTTCGCTAATTCCATTACATCTTGTAACGTCATACTGTTATCAAATTAGAAGAAGTAGAGGAGAAAAAACAGCATTAATTTAATTAGTAATTTCTCCTCAGCTAAGAGTTCTACCAGCAAACCCCAAAAGTGACCCGTCTCGTCAAGGAACTCCTGACTTCTGTGCGATAGCGCCGGAACGGAGTGAGGAACTTCTGACTTCTGAGTTCTGACTTCATTAAAAGGGTTGTGCGTCAATTCATTGAGGCGAACCGTGCGCCCTGGCAGATGGAAAAAGACTTTTGACCTTTTTTGAGGTTAGTGGTAGCATAGAGGCAGCTATTCTGCGTCATCCCCCGCAAAAGGTGCTATTATTAAATACACCTGCCGAGGTGCGATCGCATTGCTATCACGGGAGATAGTAGCTGTATTTTCCCGTTGTACAGGAGCAACGTTACGGGGGGTTAATTTCTTGGTTTTCATGAGTTTTTCCTCTATGAGTTTTTGTTGTTTAGTTCGTCAGAATTCTGGCGAACTTTTATAGATTTACCCTACCTATTCTTCTTTTATTTGTCAATTGTTTGGCTTAGTAAATTTACTAATTTTAATAATAATAAACTATAGCAGTTCCCATACTTGTGAGGTACAAAGTTTTCTAGTTTTAGGAGTGAGGAGTCAGGAGTCAGGAGTTCCTCGCTCCGCTCCGGCTAAGCGCGAACAGGAGTTAGGGATTAAATATTAGATGTACCTCACTCGTTAAGAGAAAC
>JASJDW010000274.1 GCA_030064955.1 Crocosphaera sp. | reverse complement strand
CAGTTTTCAGATCAATAGATTAACGATCAAAATACAAATTCTCCCCACACTCCCCACCCCTCCCACACTTCCCACACTCAACTTAACTAGAATATTGATACACCCAATTGAAAACCGCTATTATCCCCCACTCTGGCCTTACCCCATTGTTTGAGGGAATTTAACCCAAATTAATCGGGGCATTATCTTATCATTCCTGCGAATTCCCAATCCTAAACTTTACTTAATCAGTTATATTAAGGAAATATTAAAAATTGTGATCGAATTATGCCTGTTTCATCCCATTCAGGAATCTTTGAGAACTTTATTAATCTAACTTACGTCCTATGTAACCAATACCAGCCTGATCGGGCAATCGTATAATGACACAATTACACAACGCCTTTACATTATTCCTCAGTTTGCTGGTGGAAGCTTTTCCCTTTCTACTGTTGGGGGTATCTTTATCAAGTGCGTTACTCCTGTTTATCGATGAAGGAAAATTAATTGCCAGCCTTCCTAAAAATCCCTTATTAGCGGCGATCGCCGGTAGTTGTATCGGGTTTCTTTTTCCTGTGTGTGAGTGTGGAAATGTGCCAGTAGCGCGACGGTTTCTGATGCAGGGACTCCCCAACTCAGCAGCCATTGGCTTTTTATTAGCCGCCCCTACCATTAATCCGATTGTAATTTGGTCGACCTGGGTGGCGTTTCGGGGTCAACCAGAAATTGTCTTTTATCGGATTCTTTTCTCCCTGATCATCGCCATTGCCATTGGCTGGATTTTCAGTGTGCAAAAAGATCCCCGTCCCATGCTACAACCTTTATTGGCGCAACGGATCACAATGTTATCCCGTCAACCGAGATTTGCGCGTTCAAGAAAACAAGAACCCAATTTGAAAGAGTCTATGTTACTACAGTCTGGGACATTTTTACTGGGAACGGGTAACGGTCCCGTTCGACTGGATGAAACCTCAGCAGGGACTTTAACGTTAACCTCAGATCCATCATCAGTTACAGTCCGACGCTTCAAACTATTTCTGGAAAACGTTACCCAAGAACTGAGAGAATTAGGGGGGATGTTAATTTTAGGGAGTGCGATCGCTGCTTGTCTACAAGTGTTTGTTCCCCGTGAGATTGTCTTAAGTTTAGGACAGGGAACTCTTAGTTCTATTGTAGCGATGATGTTATTAGCAGCCATTGTGTCCATTTGTTCAACGGTGGATGCTTTTTTTGCTTTATCCTTCGCTTCAACCTTCACCACCAGTTCCTTATTAGCGTTTTTGGTGTTTGGGCCAATGATCGATATTAAAGCGATCGGTTTAATGCTTTCAATTTTTCAACCTAGAATGATAGTGTATTTATTTGCACTGGCCGCACAATTAACTTTTATCTTGGCTTTGTTTCATAGTTACTTTCTCTAAAATAGCTGTGATTAAAGAGGTCAAATAATGTTTATGAATATACTATCTAAATTTAAACCTCCCCGTAAACTCAAATTACTCTTACCAGGGTTAGATATTTTAGCCATTCTTTCCTGGGGTATATTACTTTTCAAATATTGGGTAACAGGTCAACTCAAATTATTAATTCATCCTAACTATAATTTGCTAGTTTTTGGCACTGGCATCCTTTTAATCCTTCTAGGAGGGGTAAAAACCTGGCTATGGGTTAAAACCCTCCGTCAAAAAGGCAATAATGGGGAAACAGTGCAACATATCAGTATTTTTCCCCCTGGTTGGGGAAGTAGTTTGTTGATTATTTCTGCGATCGCTGGTTTGCTCATTCCTCCGACGATTTTTGATAGTCAAGTAGCCCTGCAACGGGGTATTTCAGAATCTTTACCCATCACCCAAACGGAAACCCAAAGCTTTACCCTTAACATTAAACCAGAAGAGCGATCGCTCATCGACTGGATCAGAACCCTCAATGCGTATCCTGAACCGGACGCTTATCAGGGTCAAAAAGCTAATGTAACCGGGTTTGTGGTGCATTCTCCCCTACTGCCGGACAATTATATCTTATTGAGTCGTTTTATCATTACCTGTTGCGCTGTAGATGCTTATCCGGTGGGATTTCCCGTGAAAGTAGAACGCGATCGCAGTAATTATCCCCCTGATACTTGGTTACAAATAGAAGGAGAAATGATGACAGAAACCCTTGCGATCGATACCCAAACCATGCAACAAACCCCTACTCAAAAACGACAGTTAGTCCTATCTGCTAACAGCATTACGACTATTCCTACTCCCGATGATCCCTATGGTTATTCGAATTAATTAATGATTGACATGATGAATAAACTTACATTAAAAGAACCCATTGATAAACTCTCTGTGTTATTAATTGGAGGGTTTAGTCTTATCATTAGTGGTTTAATTATTGGTGATAAACTTTGTGGTGATAATTGCTTTTTAAGAAAAGGTCCCCAAGTAGAAAATTTTAGTTGGCAAGATCAAACTGTTAGTAGTAAAGATCGGGCGTTCATTTTAACCTTTGATCGTCCGATGGATAAAGAAAGTGTAGAAAAAAATTTAGTCATTGATCCTCCTCTTCCTGGTAAAATCAGTTGGGCAGGCCGACGATTAGCTTACACCGCAGAAACGCCTATTCCTTATGGTGAAACCTATCAAATTCAGTTAAGCGAAGCAAGAGAAAGATTTAGGGAAACTAACACAAAAGGACAAGTAATGGAACCCTTTGTTGCTACTTTTCAAAGTCGCGATCGCGCTTTAGCCTATATTGGAACCCAAGGAGAAGAACAAGGAAGACTTGTTTTTTATAATGTTACACAACAACATAAAAAGATTTTAACCCCATCCGATGTAGTGGTGATGAATTTTGAATTTTATCCCCAAGGCGATCGCATTTTATTTTCTGCTTATGAGAAAGGATTAGGAATTGATGGCCTAAGACAATTAAAACTTTATACGGTTACAACTGGGGTTAATAATGGAGTTGAAGATACTCAAAATAATACTGCTGGTAAAATAGAAGAAATTTTAAACAATGAAACTTATCAGAATAATCAATTTGATCTTTCCCCTGATGGCGAAACCATTGTTCTTCAAAGAGTTAACCGCGAAAATCCAGCAGATTTTGATCTATGGATAGTTAAAAAAGGAGAAAAACCAGAAAGATTGAAGGTAACAGGAGGCCATTTTGAAATAACCCCTGATAATCAAGCTGTAGCTGTTGCACGGGGTGAAGGAATCGGAATTTTACCCTTACAACCCCAAGCAGAACCTTTAGACTTTTTACCAAAATTCGGTCAATTATTAGATTTTTCTCCTCTAGGTAATGCAGCAGCAATGGTTGATTTTAATACAGATAATGCTAATTTGCGCTACACAAGATCATTGTTTTATGTTAATAGTCAAGGCATTGAAAAAGAACTTTTAAACACACAAGGATCGATTATTGATTGTCAATTTACTCCAACAGCTAATCAACTATATTGTTTACTAACAGAACTATTAGAAGGAGACGAATATCGAGAACAACCCTACTTTGCTAAACTTGATATTAAAACAGGAAAAGTAACACCTTTAGCTAAGTTATCCGATTATCAAGACATCAAAATCAGCTTATCTCCTGATGGGTTAGCGTTATTATTTGACCAAGTTTTAACCAGTGATGATACCAGTTTAACGGATAATTTAACCAATAATTCGGGTCAAGCGATCGTAGGAGGAAAATTATGGTTATTAATTCCTCCTATCAATAATAATCCTAATAGCAAAGCAGACTTAAAAGAGTTACCTTTAGTGGGTTTTCGTCCTCAATGGTTGCCTTAAAATTATATCTTGCACCTCCGATAGAATTAGCTAGTTTGTAAGCGTTCAGCCATCAGCCATCAGCTTAGAAATGCTGACCACTGAACTCAGTTAAAGAATTTAGAATTACCAGTGAAAAAAATAACTGATCACTGGTAATGTTCACTGTTTAACTGAGTTCTCGGATATCAGAGACTTTACCATTCACCGCAGCAGCAACCACCATAGCTGGACTCATTAACAAAGTTCGTCCCGTTGACGATCCTTGACGGCCTTTAAAGTTACGATTGGAAGAAGAGGCACTAATTTGATCCCCTTGTAACTTATCCGGGTTCATGGCCAAACACATAGAACATCCAGCTTCACGCCATTCAAACCCAGCTTCTAAGAAGATTTTGTCTAACCCCTCCTTTTCTGCTTGTACTTTAACCCGTTCCGATCCTGGAACCACAAACGCTTTGACCCCATTGGCCACATGATTACCTTTAGCAAACTTAGCTGCTTCCCTTAAGTCACTAATGCGTCCATTGGTACAACTACCGATAAAACAGACATCCACTTTCGTTCCTTTAATGGGAGTCCCAGGAGATAACTGCATATAACTGTAAGCTTCTTGGGCGATGGCGCGATCGCTTTCGGGTAAAGTATCAGGGGTCGGGATAGGTTCAGTTATTCCGATACCTTGACCGGGTGTTATGCCCCAAGTTACGGTCGGTTCAATCTCAGCAGCATCAAAGGTAACAACGTCATCGTACTCTGCATCGGCATCAGAAGCCATACTACGCCACCAACTTACCGCTTTCTCCCAGTCTTCTCCTTTGGGGGCAAAGTCCCGTCCTTTTAAGTAATCAAAGGTCACATCATCGGGGTTAATATAACCACATCTTGCACCCCCTTCGATGGACATATTACAAACTGTCATCCGTTCTTCCATAGACATCGATGCAAAGGTGGTTCCTGCGTATTCATAGGCGTACCCCACACCCCCTTTAACCCCTAGTTTACGGATGATATGGAGGATAACATCTTTGGCATAAACGCCAGGGGCTAACGTGCCATTAACTTCGATTTTACGAACTTTTAGCTTAGATAAGGCAAGGGTTTGGGAGGCTAACACATCCCGAACTTGCGACGTTCCGATCCCAAAAGCGATCGCCCCAAAAGCCCCGTGGGTAGAAGTATGGGAGTCACCGCAAGCAATGGTCATTCCCGGTTGGGTAAGTCCTTGTTCCGGGGCGATAACATGGACGATTCCTTGATCCCCTGAACCGATATTATAGAAGCGAATACCATTATCTTTAGCACTATTTTCCAATGCTTGCATCATCTCTTCTGCTAGGGTATCAGCAAAAGGACGGGCTTGGTTTTGTGTGGGGACAATATGATCGACCGTGGCTACAGTGCGATCGGGATACAATACGTTAAGTCCTCTTTCCCTTAACATAGCAAACGCTTGGGGACTGGTGACTTCGTGGATCAAATGCAGTCCTATGAAGAGTTGAGTTTGTCCTGAAGGTAAAATTTTAACAGTATGGGCATCCCAAACTTTATCGAAGAGGGTTCCTTTACTCATGGATGTCTCTGGCTTTTCTTTATCACGCTATATTTTTATTATGGATGGTTTTAGGGGTTTGTTGGCGACTTTTGCAACCATTATTTAAAGAAATTTGTAACACTCCCTACACTCCATCAGTCCATACACTCTGTTAAACTTTTCTTCACAGCATTGGTTAGGGCTTATAAGCAAGATAAACTAAATAGAGACGTAAACAAAAAGTATTGTGGTTCTTGTTGATGGTTTGTCCATAAGTTCCCCGAATCTTAAGACAAAATAGAAACAAAGAGAACAAAATCCAAACAAACCCTTACCATTGACCCTAGAGGAAAAGAAATTATGATTGTTGTCATGAAAGTTGGTTCACCTGCTGATGAAATTGAACGTATTAGCCAAGAATTTGTCAATTGGGGCTTAAGTCCTGAGAAAATTGTCGGTAAACATAAGGTGGTAATTGGGTTAGTTGGAGAAACTGCTTCCCTTGATCCCTTGCAAATACAAGAAATTAGCCCTTGGATCGAAACTGTCCTACGAGTGGAACAACCCTTTAAACGGGCTAGTTTAGAATACCGTCATGGAGAATACAGTGAAGTCATTGTTAACACTCCAGATGGACCGGTTGCTGTGGGAAAACATAACCCTGTTGCCGTAGTAGCTGGCCCCTGTTCGGTGGAAAATGAAGCTATGATCGTTGAAACTGCCAAGCGAGTCAAAGCAGCAGGAGCAAAATTTTTACGGGGTGGGGCCTACAAACCTCGGACTTCTCCCTACTCTTTCCAAGGCCACGGAGAAAGTGCCTTAGAACTACTGGCTGCTGCTAGAGAAGCAAGTGGTTTAGGCATCATTACAGAAGTCATGGATGCAGCCGACTTAGATAAAATTGGGGAAGTGGCTGATGTGATTCAGGTTGGGGCAAGAAATATGCAAAACTTTGCCCTCCTGAAAAAAGTTGGGGCCCAAGATAAACCGGTTTTACTCAAACGAGGAATGTCCGCTACTATTGATGAATGGTTAATGGCCGCTGAATACGTTTTGGCCGCAGGAAACCCCAATGTCATTCTCTGTGAACGGGGTATCCGTACCTTTGATGGTAAATATACCCGTAATACCTTAGATTTATCGGTGTTACCTGTCTTACGGTCTTTAACTCACTTACCTATTATGATCGATCCCAGTCATGGTACTGGAAAATCCGATTATGTTCCCGCCATGGCCGCTGCTGCGATCGCTGCTGGTACAGATTCTTTGATGATCGAAGTGCATCCCAACCCTGCTAAAGCGTTATCCGATGGTCCTCAGTCTTTGACGCCAGATAAGTTTGATCGTGTGATGCAGGATTTATCTATTATTGGTAAAACTGTTAATCGTTGGCCTCAAGCAGAAGTAGCATTAGCTTAGAGTGATAGAATTAGGCTAAAACGCATTTAAAATGCGTTTTAGCAAAGCAAAAATCCAAGAGAAGACAATTGTAGCTTTTTAATCGATTTGAATAATAAATAGTTTAATGATCAAAGTTCAAGCGTTATTTTAAAATCACTTGGTTTGGGTAAAGGTTTATTTCTAGCTTGATAATCTTCGATTAAAAGTTCCAATACTTCTCGACCATTTTTTAATGCTTCTTCATAACTATTACCATGAGTGTGAGCATAGGGTCCAAATTCGGGTAAGCTAACGATGTATTTTTGATCTTCATCTGACCATTGAATAATAATACTGTAGCGATAGTTCATTAATTTACTCCTATAAATTGTCTAAATCTTTGAGGGCATTTTTAACATCTTTTTCCTGATAGCGATCAGCATCAGCACCATCTTTTCCTGAAAGGGTTAAACTATAGGGTAAGAGAGGATGACTCCAAACAGTGTGACTTCCTTTCCCAGAGCGATAGTTAAATCCTGCTTTGAGTAACATTGATTTAAGCTCTCTTATTTTTTTTGGCATCCAATTCAATCATTCATTAATAAGGAATTATAACAGTTAAGACTTTCTCTTAGGTTTGCTAACTCTTTTAAAGTCTAAACTAGGACTCCCAAAATTAACAAAATGTCGGTAGAAGTCCTCATCTACAAAATTCTCTTAAAAAGACAAACATTTTAGATGGGGATGAATGCAGACCAAAATCTGATAATACATCCACTTAATTTTAGTTGATGGTTAGAATCCTCAACTATAAATTACACTTCTGACTTCTGACTTCTGACTTCTGACTTCATTCAATGAGTAATCCAATATCTAAACCATAAGCTTCAAGGTAATTAATTGCTTGTGCTAAATGGGCATTTTCTAGTCTTATAACTGCTTTTAATTCTACCATAACTTGACCTTCAACAAAAAAATCAACTCTTCTTGTTCCTATTTGATTACCTTTATAAAAAATAGGCATTAATCCGGAAGAGATTGCTGATGAAATTTCCCATCTTTCTTTAGCACAAGTCTATGCTGCTTTAACATATTATCACACAAATAAAGAAGCAATTGAATCAGAAATCATAGCAGAAACCGCCGAAGCAGATCATATTGAAGCATTAAATTAATCTCCTTCTTAATAATGAGTAAAATTAGCTTATATATGGATTCAGATTCTATAGGGCGATGGCAAACCCATGAACAGATGCTAAGATCATGTTAGTTTGGTAATAATCAAAGGAAGTATTTTTTATGAGTCAATACATCTTAGTTCGTATTCAAGCTATCCAAGAGGAGTTAGAAACTTTAAAAAAATTAATTAATAATCAAGAAAAAAAGTCTCGAAATAAAACAAGAATAAGGGGTTTATGGAATGATATTATCGTTAGTGATCAGGATTTAGAAGAGGCTAAAAAAGGAGTGTTTAAGAATGCTTTAGAGTGGGATCAATAAAAATATGGATACTTATGTAGTTGATACCCATGCTTTAGCTTGGTTTATTAGCAAAGATAAACGATTATCTCTCAAAGCTGAAAATGGAGAAGTTAAGGTATGAATTCCCACTTTAGTAATGGCAGAACTTACCCATATTGCTGAAAAAAGAAGAGTAACTGTTACCATTGACGAATTACTTGATAAAATTAATCAGGGAGATGGTTTTACTATTGTTGGTTTTGATTTTCCTATCTTCCAACAAATGCTAACCCTTCCTAAAGATTGGGATATTCACGATCGCATTATTGCAGCAACAGCAAGTTATTATCTAAATCTCATTACTCAATTATTATCTTGTAATGAAGGGGATGAACCTCAAATATTACAGGAAAATCAAGAATTAGTAGGTAAAGGTTTGATTGAGGTAATGATAGCGGTAGCGCAACAATTTGAGGAAGGAGGAGATTAAATAAGATGCAGTGGTTTATGAATATAGTGCAGCAGTTATCACAAATATTAGGATTATTACAAGCATTAGTATTATTAGAAGATCAAAAGACAGCAACCGCAAAAATTACTCAAGACTATATTAAATTTTTTAGGAGGTTAATAATAAAAGTTGCTGTATATCCTAACCCCCAAGTCATTTATCCATTTCTAGCGCAAAATATTGATAAATTAGATGATACTTTGATAGAAGTTCTCGATAGTTGGGCAAACAATACCTTATCATCTGTTAAAGTACAAGAAGCTGAATATATCGCTAGTGTTATTTTCTGTTTTAGTAATTTAATCGCACAATACCCCCTTGGTAATATTGCCCTTAATAAAGAAATTGCCATCACAGGTTATGAGATTGTCTTAACTGTCTTCACTTTTGAGACATTTCCCGTTGATTGGGGAATGACACAGAATAATCTTGCTAATGCTTACCTTTACAGAATCAGAGAGGATAAAGCCAAGAATTTAGAAAAGGCGATCGCATTCTATCAAGAAGCTTTGAAAGTGAGAACTTTTGAGGAATTTCCAGTTGATTGGGCAATGACACAGAATAATCTTGCTGCTGCTTATCTTTACAGAATCAGAGAGGACAAAGCGGAGAATTTAGAAAAGGCGATTGCCTATTGTCAACAAGCATTGAAAGTTTATACTTTTGAGGAATTTCCAGTTGATTGGGCAATGACACAGAACGATCTGGCTAATGCTTACTATTCTAGAATCAGAGGGGATAGATGGAAGAATTTAGAAAAGGCGATTGCCTACTATCAAAAAGCCTTGAAAGTTTATACTTTTGCTGATTTTCCTGTAGATTGGGCAATGATACAGAATAACATTGCCAATGCTTACTCAGACAGAATCAGAGGGGATAAATGGAAGAATTTAGAAAAGGCGATTGCTTACTATCAAAAAGCCTTGAAAGTTTATACTTTTGCTGATTTTCCTGTAGATTGGGCAAGGACACAGAATAATCTTGCTGCTGCTTACCTTGACAGAATCAGAGGGGATAAAGCGGAGAATTTAGAAAAAGCGATCGCTTACTATCAACAAGCCTTGAAAGTTTATACTTTTGCTGATTTTCCTGTAGATTGGGCAAGGACACAGAATAATCT